>QNXU01000259.1 GCA_003973485.1 Bacteroidota bacterium
CATTGGAAGAGAAGTTGGCTCTAAAAACCAAAATCGAATTGGAGAAAGAACCTAATCAAAAGAAACACCAGACTCCTGAAGTTATAAAGGAAAAAAGAAGAGGCAAGGACAATCAAATCTCAAGATAATCATGGACAAGACAACTTTAATTGAATATGCCTTGGGCGGTAGCAATATGTATGTTAGATTTCTACTGTACCTTATGGGTTGGACAGTATATTCCATCTTTATGAAAAGGAAATGGAACATCCCGCTGTTTATTGGAGTACCCTTATCCTTTTTGATGGCCACCGTTTTTCCCTTAACCTTGGGCCTGCCCTTGTATCTAATCTTATGGGTTGCATACCGTCTATTGATACATATGCTGAATTCTTTTGGGAAATCCGAAACCAAACTCATTATTGAAAAAGTTGACGATGAGAGTTTCTGCTTTCAATTGGATAACAGAAACATTCTATTGGAAAATCCCTATCGTGGTATTTATATCCAAGGAGGGGCGGGAAGCGGCAAATCGGCCTCACTGGTCTATCCAATCCTAAAGCAAGCGATTCAAAAAGGTTATTCCGGTATCTGCTATGATTTTAAGTCCCCGGAACTGGCAAGATTCCTTTTCCAAAATGCAGTACAAAACCAATCAACGGTCAGACCCTATTTTATCGATTTCAGGAATGCAAAGAGAAGTATCAGGGTAAATCCGCTCGAACCCAGACTGATGACCAAGACCGCCTATGCCAACGAATATGCCCAGACCTTGATGTACAACCTATCACCAAATAATATCAAGAATGAAGATTACTGGATAATGGAAGCCAAAAGCGTACTGACTGGGTTGATTTGGTATCTTAAAATCGAACGCCCGGCATACTGTACCTTGCCCCATCTTATCAGTTTGGTCTTGCATTCCGACGTTGGGGATTTGATAACCAAGGTTTCTGGAAATTATCAAGCGGCAGGTTATGTGGCCAGTTTGAAACAGGCCATTGAAAATGAATCGACCAGACAAGTCTCGGGTGTACTCAGCACATTGCAGACGAATCTGGCCAAACTCAATACACCCGATATCTTTTGGATTCTTTCGGGCAATGATATCGATTTGAACGTCAATGACCCGTCCAACCCTAAATTTGTCTGTATTGGAAACGAAAGTACATTGGCAGAAACGTATGCTCCTGTAGTTTCCTTAATACTCTCAGTGGCCTTGAAGCGGATGAACCAACCTGACAAGCACAAATCCATTGTTATGGTGGATGAACTGCCAACACTCTATATCAACAAACTGGAACAGACTCCTGCTACGGCACGGAGCAACAAGGTCGCCACCATACTTGCTTGTCAGGATTTTAGTCAATTGGTAGACAGATATGGTCGGGACAAGGCACAGGTCATTATCTCAAATATGGGCAACCAGTTTTTTGGAAGGACGGTCAACAAGGATTCGGCCCAGATGATATGCCACCTTTTCGGCAAATCGGATAAAACATTTAAAACCACCAACCACGGGGACAACTACTATCAATCCACCATTTTCGGAAAGCATACCAATTCCTTGAACAAGAGTATCAATGAAACTGTCCAAGAACGTGACCGTGTAAAAGTCACGGACATTATGAACTTACAGCCAGGGGAATTCTATGGATTTATTGCTGAGGGTAACGAACATGAAATATTAAAATCTAAGTTTCAAATTGATCAGGAATTTGGGGAAGAAACCTTTGACTTTCCCGAAAAGGCAACGGAAATGGATATTCAAGATAATTATCATAGAATAATAGACGAAGCCAAAAGCATTTTAGATCCAAACACTGAACAAGAAAGTAAATTAATCCGTTTTTGAATATTCAGTTTAGAATTTTAATTTCCCTATTTTCACAGTAAAAGACTGCATTTAAAAATATGAGTTCTATTATCGAAACCATAAAAATATTGACCCTTCGCGCTTTAGTGAGTGATGAAGAACTCATGTATGGTCTTGTCCTTAAAGGTGGGAACGCTTTGGAGTTGGCATATAAGATAACGGACAGAGCTTCTAAAGACGTTGACTTTTCAATTTCGGGGGATTTCACCAAAGAGCAATATGAACGAATTGCTGGTAAAATGCAAGGACTGCTGACCCGAGAATTTGAAAAACACGAATTGGTGGTTTTTGATGTAAAATTTTACGAAAAGCCACAACAGAATAAAGTGAAAGAATGGAAGGGATATCAGTTGGCATTTAAAGTGATTGATTATGAAAATTACACGCCAGAAGACGAAGAAAGGAATAGGAGGGAAGCTCATCCAATCAAAGAAAATAATTCGACTGTTTTTACAGTCGACATCAGTTCCTATGAATATACCCAACCCAAAAGGTTGGTGGATGTGGAAGGTGCCGTTTTCTATGTATATACCCCGGAAATGATCGTATTTGAGAAATTAAGGGCGCTATGTCAGTCTATGCCTGAGTACAAGGATATTGTGCCCACTGCCAGAATGAAGCTTAGGGCCCGGGATTTTTATGACATTTGGAACTTGTTTCAAAATTTTCAGATTGATTGTACTTCTACTGAAAATAAAGAAATGCTTCAACATATCTTCGATGCGAAGAAGGTACCGTTAAAGTTCTTGGATTTTATAGAAAAATATAAAGATACCCACGCCCAAGACTGGATAAATGTAAAGGATACCATCACCGCTAAAAGTGAGGAGTATGATTTTTACTTTGATTTTGTACAGGAACGAATCAAAGAGCTTCAATCCCAATAGGGTGGTAAATACCCCACTTTTCATTCAACTTTTTATTGGATAGATTATAAGCCTGATAGAAATTGATATTTGTCTTTTTATCCAAAAAAATTTGCAGGTCTTTTTTCGAAAAGCCTATTAGGTCTAGGTAAAACCCAATGAGCTGGTGGTAAGGATAGATATAGTCTAGTTTAATAAGATATTCGTTCAGTTTTGTCACATCGATATTTGGCTTTGCATTTTTGAATGCTTCTAGCACCTCAAAGGCTCCACCGGAATACACAGGACGGACGGCAATGTCAATTAAAGTACGCTCAAGATCTGTCACAGTTAAATTCTGTCTTTTTGTTATACCGATATTGATAGAAGTATGCTTTCGCTGAAGATAGATATAGCGAAAGCCATCAAAAGTTGATTTATAGGATTCCCTCGCCACACGCTGTGGTTTGGAAAATGCCCTGTCTACCGCATCCTGCTCCAACTCTACGTCTTCTGGTTTCAATGCATAGGCATCCTCATATTTTTCTTCACTAACATAAACTACTTTCGGTACCTGCAAGGTAAGTTGGTGGATCTGCATGGCTGAATAATAGCTTAAATATCCATCCTTTTTAACGGTCAAGCCCACATGGAAAGGTGTTGCCTCTTTCTTTCGTAAAATTTGTTTTTCCGAGGTGTGAGCCTCATGATTCTGGATATCTAACAACAATATTTTACGATTGTTCAAGAAAGTGATGAAGTGTTTGTAGTTGCGATAATTGGCTATTCTCCATTTACCTCTTTCTGAATCAAATATTTGTTGGATGTCATGAGTTGTATAAGCTTTGAAAGGTTGTTTTTCAAAGAAAACAGTAATATCGGAAGCCGCTCTGTCAAATGATTCCTTTGGCATATTATTTAATGTATAGTATCATATATGATACTATACAACAAAGTTATACATTTTTTTTGAAAAAGTCAAGTGTTGATTGTTTTGTAGAAGGCAGGAATATAAGAAAAAGAATATTCTATTCGTTATCTCATATATGAGATAACGATGCGAAGTTATGCTTATTGCACCAAAATAGCAACTTTTACGGATAATATTTTCTGTTCGAATCCCTTGTTTCCACTATGTCTAAAAACCCTGCTATAAGTAGTTTTTTCAACAAAAACCCCTAATCCATGTATAAATCCAGCAGTAGAATAATGTTGTTTTCTAACACGTTTTCTGCTGGCGACTTTTTGGCTAAATTGCATCGTATAATTCCCCCTTTCCTTCTATATCTTTTAGTGCTATTGACTCAATTGCTGTCAAATCCGATTTGTAACGAACTTCTGTTACTTCCGTTGGAATACTGATTTCTTCAATTCTTTTGATGTCTTGATGACGGTAAAATTTAAATGACTCTGATGCTACTTGGTAGTCGAATTTCATTTTAAGGGATTGTTCGAGCGAACTGCCAAGTGTCCTAATGACCACCGAATTTACTTTATCAATTAATTCCACATCGTTTCCAAGCCTTTCAGTAATACTATTTATAAGGTCTTGAATGCTTTTGCCTGTACTTCTTGGTCGTATGAAAACCGAGCCAATTAGGGCAGATGTGTTTGAAGGTGGATTTAGCTGTTCTGCTGAAAACGTGTGGATTCGTTCAAAGTTTCCGCTACTTTTTATTTCAATTTTTTCTTCTCCTGAATTGAAGTCGAAACGTTCTTGGGGAATGTTGTGCCAATAGTTTAACATTGACATCGGATTGGTGGAAATTTCTATTAGAAATAGTTCTGCCCAAAGCCCCTGAACAGTATTGGTTGGGGTATCATTGAGTGCCCGAAATACTTCAATCAACTTTTTAACCGAATCACCAACTTGTTCTTGGGTTGGTTTAGTTTTAAGTGAGCGAACGAGTGATTCACAGATACGGAGAAAGTATTCTTGAAGGTGTCGATCTTGGCTCGTAAAGGTTATTACCGTGAATGATTCAAGAACAGTCCTGTCGTTTTCCACAATTTTACATTCAATATTATGGGCAAGTTGTAGATACTTTAGTCGGAAGTTCTTAAGCGACAGATTACGTACAGGATTGGAAACAGATAGCAGTATAACAGGATGCCCCTCATTATTTACAGCAATTCGAAAATGAGAGAAATCTTCAATTTGGGAGGCTGAGAGTATTCTTCCATCATTGCTATTGGGTAAATCAAGTTTATCAAACTGTTCGATTAGATTCATGCGCTGTTATTGTCTTGTCGAATAATGTCTTTGCTGATGTGTTCTGGGATCCATATTGCTAATGTTGGTACGTTTGTATATTCTGTATCTCGAATATTTAGCATGTGAATTTGAATGGTCAATCGATTCTCATCTTTGATTTCTCGGTCGCCAGGGTACACTTCGCCGATTTGATACTGTTGAGTTGGTCTAGTTGGTTGCATACCTTGGAACAATTGTTGTAATTCGTCATTCCGATTTAATCTACGGGTTCTTCTTGTCCAATCAACAAGGTTTCTTGCACTCATTAAGTAAACAAGGCATTCTTCATCGGGAAACTCCTCTAAATGACTTTGTAAGACACCTCTCAAACTGGAATAGGACGCAGAATCACTATCCCGTGTGAATTTCATTTTATTCAATAAATGTTCTAGGCACTCTGCAATACTTAGGACGGCAACCAAGTGCTTTTGTTCGTGACTTCGATCAGGATGTCCTCCACTTTGTACGAATTGTGCTACCCTTGTATTTAGAAACTCAAACAAGGATTCACGATTAGCTGTTATTAGGCTATCTGTATCATGAGGGGCATGGATTCGATACCATTCCTCGAACCTATCCCTGTCCACATCGTCATATAAGATATTAGCCCTTGTCAACCGTAACATCC
>QNXU01000125.1 GCA_003973485.1 Bacteroidota bacterium
AACAGGCGGAGAGCCAGCTAAACGCTGCAAGTACACTTGCAGAACTGGACGAGGTAAGAGTTCATTATCTGGGTAAAAAAGGTTTAATCACCGAATAATCAAAGCAAACAATTAATGGCTGATAAGTTCCACTTGGAAAATGCGATTTCCAACTTAATTGACAATGCTTTGAAATACGGTGGAAATGAAATTAGTTTATCCTATCAAAATTTAGATGGCTTTCATTGCTTTAGTGTTACGGATAATGGTGGGAAACTATCCAAAGCCCAAGCAAAACGCATATTTGATAAATTTTACAGAATACCTCAAGGGAATGTACATAATGTAAAAGGCTTCGGAATAGGCTTATATTACAGCAAAAAAGTAATTGAAAAGCATAACGGAAAATTAGAAGTAAGCATAGCTAAAAACCTTACGAAATTTCAAGCATGCCTGCCATGAATAGAAAATACAAAATACTTTTAGCTGAGGATGAACCTTCTTTAGGAATGATTTTGAAAGAAAGCATGGAAAGCAGAGGGTTTGAAGTAGTACATTGTGAAAATGGAGCGGAAGCCTGGAACTGTTTTCAAAAACAAGCATTCGATTTGTTAATACTTGACGTGATGATGCCTAAATTAGATGGCTTTAGTTTGGCACAAAAGGTTAGAAAATCAGATACCTATATCCCTATAATTTTCCTTACGGCCAAATCCACCACGGAAGATGTTGTAGCTGGATTTGAAAATGGCGGGAATGATTATGTGAAAAAACCTTTCAGCATGGAAGAGCTAATTGTTAGGGCAAAGGCTCTTTTAGAAAGAAAAAGAAATCCCTTACATCAGGAATGGCTTGAGCTAGGGGAATATAAATTCCATCCGGGTAAGCAAATTCTGAAATGGCAGGAACAGGAAGATTACTTGACCCACAAAGAATCGGAAGTGTTAAAAGAATTGATTCTGCATAAGAACGAATTGACCGACCGATCTATTATTCTGGAAAAGCTTTGGGGCAATGATGATTTTTTTAATGGCCGCAGCATGGACGTTTATATTAGCAAACTGCGCAAAAAGCTTGAAAAAGATCCTGACTTACAAATATTGAATATTAGAGGATATGGATATAAATTAGTGTGTGAATAATTTCTAATTCATTTTCTTTATTTTAGTTGCAACATTCAAATAAATAAAGCCAATTAAAGCCACCACTGCTCCAGTAAAAAAAGTACGTTCAAAAAAGGCTGAATCATTACTATACACCCATCCTGAAATAAAAGCTCCCATCCCAATACCTATTTCTAAAAATATATAAAGGGTAGCTAGTGCTTTTCCTCTTTTATTGTCCTCTGCCAAATCAATGGCCCAAGCAAAAACTGTAGGGGAATTCATTCCAACTCCAATTCCAAAGATAATTCCAGCACCAATCAAAGTCATTAAGGAATTGGAAAAGGCAATCAAAAGCATGGCTAAGGCCAAAATAAAAGCTGATACTTTAAGTACTTTCACTCTACCCACTTTATCAGAAATTTTACCGGCAAAAATGCGAACTCCCAAAGAAGCCAATACAAAAACAGCAAAAAACAATCCTTTATTACTAATTCCTAAATGAGCACTATAATCTGGCATTATAGTCAATACCAAGCCGAAAGAAAATACAGAGAGCGCCATGTAAATCGCAGGCACTAAAACTCGTTTTTCAATAATCTCGTTTTTCTTAAGTTTTAGTAATCCAAAATTAAATTGTACTCTATCAACTAAAGTTTCATTCATACCAGAAAGGATCATGATACTCAATATTGCTGTCAGAGCTGAGGCATAAAAAACGAAATCAATCGGGAAAACGCTCCCAATATAGCCTCCTATCGCATTTCCAGAGGCAGTCCCTATGCTAATAGCTACTCCGATTATCCCCATTGCTTCTCCTCTTTTGTTAATGGGAACAATATCTGCCACATAAGCAGCATTACCAGTGGGAGTAAATCCTGTGGAAAAACCATGCAACAATCGAAGTGCAAAAAAAGCCACAATTCCTGTTACGAATGGATAAGCTAAACCTGCTACAAAGCAAACGACTGCGCCAAAAATCATGACAGGTAAGCGTCCAACTTTATCTGCTAATTTGCCGCTGAAAGGCCGGGATAAACCAGCGGTTATGGTGAAAAGTGAAATAATCAAACCTTTGTATTCTCCCCCTCCCAAACTTGTTAGAAAATCCGGCAACATTGGAATGACCATATTGAAACTGGCGAAAAATAAAAAAGCACTGAATGAAAGTGCTATAAAGGGGCGGTTAATAAGTCGCTCTTGCTTCATGGTGCGAATTAAAGCAAATTCAAAATATAATTCACAGTCTTTCGAAATTAATAATCCATTTGTAGAAGTTGTTGTTAAGTTCCATCCGTTAAATCGCGGCAGACTGAATTATTCTTTGCGTCAGTTTCCGCTGCATTGGACTTATTTAATCATCAGGCTAGCAATATACCGTCCTGTTATTATAGTCAAAAAAGAGGAGCTCAATACAAAAACAGGTACCCCATTAATAAATAGAACTTTTGATTATATCTTATGTGTGCGAAATATTTAAAAATCACAAAAAGCAAGAACTGGGAATATTGCCTAACGGCATCAACCACTAAGCTCACTGTTTTTAATTGCCAATTGAATCAAAATGTTATGCACCTAAATCAGAGATCAAAAAATGTCTGACATGCCTGTAATGCTTGCTATATTTAATAATAAAATTTAGAAACCCGCAAGGTTTTAAAAATCTTGCGGGTTTGGAGGCAAATTAGATAAATATTTTTTCAGCAATCTGTCTTTTCGATAAAAAACCTATCCATTAATAACAACATAATCCGCCTGATTGGCTTCCAACCACTCCCTTGACTGTTGCAGTGCTGCTTCGTAATCATCCGTATCCAAATCTCCTGTGGCTTCATCTACTGGGATGGGGAAATCTTGGATAATGGGAGCTATGATCTCCAATATTCTTTAGGCGCAAGTTATTTTTTGATTGCTGTCGGGGTCTGGAGAGGAATTAATGACACTAAGAAATTTTAACTTACAGAATCTTCACAACCTGCTTCTATTTCTTTAATTTGGTATGTTACATACCTATCAAGCCTATTAAAAAAAATCTTTACAGTTGCGGACTCTATGTGCGGAGAAAGTTGATCTCTCAAATATGCTATAAATTGCTTTTTCTCTTCTTTATTGCGTAGATAATAATAAAACTGATAGTCTTTACCCATAAATTGGAAGCTAATATTGCTTTCAGTACCATTAAATGTTCGATGATGACCACTACTTGATCCACTTCTTGACTGCCCATCAAAACCCAAAATTTCAATTTTTAGGTTTTCCATTTCATTCCAATTGAATGATTCATTCCATCCTTCATGATGAACACCGTTTTTATTAAATTCGATGAGTTCTTCTTGTATCCAGTTTTTATAAACAAATTTCCCTTTGGTAATAGCATTATAAACTAAAATAAGAATAATACCGATGGGCAGACTAACAAGAAATATAGTTTGATCAGTTATTAGACCATAAATAAACGGTACAAACCAAAGAAGAGCTACTAAAATTGCGCCCCCTTTCTCGAAACAACTACTTTCTGGTCTTATAATAGAATTTACTTTCATATTAGGATAAAATATACTTAAGTAGGGTAATTCAAGGATTGAAATTTTTAGAAATACTAAAAACTCCAACCATTTTTATCAATATAGTTCGCCAGCTTGATAATGTTCAATGTACCATCTTTATCCTTCACCTGTACCCTAACATTTTCAGGAATAGGGTAATCATCTTCCTCCAATGCTTCTTTTTTATACAAACTCCAAAATTGTTCTTCGGTAATAGTTTCAATTACTTGCTGTATTGCTTCATGCTCCTTTTTAAAAACAGCTACCCAGTTCTGATCTCTCCCTTTAATTTGAATGGAACGTTCTGCTACTTTAGCACTGTCTTGATACTCATCATATTTGATGATGGATAAATAATCATTACCATCTTTAAAAGTTAATTTATGCCTTAGCAGTAAAAAATTCCTCGCTGTGTCCTCAATTGTGGTAGGGAAATCAAATGAACTTTTATACGATTTCCATCTGACTTTTGAATCATCTGAAAACAGCTCTTTTAGTTCTCTTCTGCTAGTAGTCGCATAGATTTGACTCAACACACTTTCCGGATTTGATGCAAATTCATTATCCGTAAAACCATTGACTACAATATACCTTTCCAAAAACATACTGCCATAGGTTTTCCAATAAGGTTCTTCTAAACGTGTCTCTATTTGGGTATTGATCTTCTCACCTTTAAACTGCTTATAATTAATATCCTGTGCCATCGATGTTGACAGCATAGCAACAACTATTACACTTATCATTAAAAATAATCTCATTTTACCAGGCATTTTCATCGATGAAATAATCTAAGTTAGCGGTGTCATTATTTTCATACCAAGCGGCAAACAATGCATACAATTGATTGATATCTACCACTCCGTTATTCCCCACTTGCTGTATCATAGTATCAACTTGTGAATCACCAGTGAGTTGCCCACCAAGTATTTGCTGCAGCAATGGCGCTTTAAAACGCATTACCATAACGGCAATATTAGTAGTAAAAGAAGTGGCTGTTCTGTACCAACGGTCTCCTACTTTTTGCATAACGAAGGCACCTGACTGATCTTCACTGATGTCTTCAGTGTGTAAATAAAATTTAATGATAGCAAATTCTCGTGAGCCTTCTGAAAACATCAACTTAGAGCGCAATTCAAAATAATTGCTATCTCTATTCATAGTTGAAATAAAATCAAAATGGCGGTTGCTCTTTTGTTCTCCACTTTCTGCACCACCTAACACATTATACTCTACCCAAGGTTGATTAGTGGCAGACATAATAGATGACATCAACTGCTCAGGATATTCATTTACAGCCTCCGTAGTATCACTGTAGATAGCTTTAGCCTGAAAAGGAGGTTCATAAACGTGAAAAGAGGCATTTTCTATGCCTTGCGTTACACTTAAGATAATGCGTGACCCTTTATTATCTTGACCTAGTACAGTAAGATTGAGAAATACGAAACAAACAAGTATTATTTTTCTCATTGCGTTTTATTCTTTTTTTTATCACGGTGAACCTGACGTAAGTATAGAAATAGAAATATAAAGAATGGGTAAATCATTCCACCACCTAATAAAAATATCTGATTTAAAGACCTCTCCCTTAAATCTTCCTTAGTTGGATTTATTTTTTTTAAATAAGACGTTCGCTTACCAGGTTTAAGCCAAACCTCAATTGAATCTTTGACGTAATCACCATACCTAGCTTCGTAACAAGAAATGCAAACTCTGTGATAATCCCCATTATTGTTGAGATGCGCTGCAACATTTTGTTTTCCTCCACCCGTAGTAGATGAAGTGATACTATCCACTTTAACTTTTTTATCAATCAAATCATCTATCACCCTATAGTCTCTGTAGCCAGACCTGGCCACTATAAAACCGAAAAAGATCGGAAAAAAACATAAAACTGCAAGCGCCTTAAAAATTTTCTT
>QNXU01000329.1 GCA_003973485.1 Bacteroidota bacterium
AACATTTCTGTCATATTGGTAACAGCACTTACGTTCCAAGTTGAGATATCAGTATTGAATGAATCTGCGCCATAAAACATGCCCCACATATTAGTTACATTTTCTGTATTCCAATCGCTGATATTTCCTTGAAATGCATCAGCATCCCAAAACATAAAATCCATTTCCTCAACATTTGTTGTATTCCAGTTATTGATATCTTGATTAAAAGCAGCGGCTGCTCGAAACAACTCAGTCATATTGGTCACGCTACTCACATCCCAATTGGAAATATCTGTATTCATAGAATCTGCACCGTAGAACATGCCCCACATATTAGTTACATTTTCTGTATTCCAATCGCTGATATTTCCCTGAAATGCATCAGCATCCCAAAACATAAAATTCATTTCTTCCACATTTGCTGTATTCCAGCTATTCAAATCTTGATTAAAAGTAGCAGTATTGGCAAACATTCTAGTCATTTTTGTGACATTGGAAACATTCCAGTTACTTATATCTTGATTAAAAGAGGAAGCTCCATGGAATAGGTCTGACATATTGGTTACTGTGCTCACGTCCCAATGGCTAATGTCTTGGTTTAAGGATTTAGCATTATAAAACATGCGTGACATATCGGTGACCTGTGATAGATCAGGAGCATCATTAGCTGATATCGTTAAATTCTCAGCACCAGCAAAAGCGGTGTTCATAGAAGTCCATTGGATATCTCCCCAGTTTTCTATTTCTGTGATTTTTAGTTTATCGCCTAAATCAGCAAAGTATATACCACTTAATTCACCTATTATTTTAATACGATAATTACCTGGTTCAGGGAAGTTCACAGTGTGATAACCACTTGCTGAATCTAAACCATTTATTGCCGTATCATTGATATCCTCCCACAATACCATAAAGTCTCCTCCATTGGCAGGTATTGTAATTTGGTTTGATTCACTTTCGCCTTCATTATCTGAGTCCCAAGAGCTAATAAAGGCTGATTGGCAATTTTCTGAATCACCGGATATTGTCCAACCTTTTTCATTGATAAGATAATTTCTGGCAGAACTTGATATACAATATTCTAAATCATAAGCTCCTAGACTAAGGTTCGGATTTAGATTCTCCAGTAATGACCAGCCAATTAATGTTTGATCATAATTGTATATATCCAATCCAGATCCACCTATTACATCATTTAGGTTTGAAGCATTTTCAATATTCCATTTCCCTAAATTTTGATTAAAAGATTTAGCAAAATAAAACATTGAATTAAAATTTGTAACATTGGAAACATCCCAATCTTCTATATTTTGATTAAATGAATTCGCACTACTAAACATATTAGACATGTTTGTAACTTTAGAAACATTCCAATTAGATAAATCAATATTAAAGGAATCTGCCTGATTAAACATAAAGACCATGTCTGTAACATTAGATACATCCCAATTAGAGATATCTGAATTCATTTTATGAGCATTAGAGAACATAGATCTCATATTATTTACTGAAGATACGTCCCAATTACTTATATCACCATTGAATAATGAAGCTCCCAAAAACATCTCCTTCATGTTTGTAACCATTACTAAATCAGGTACATCAGTGGCTGACTGATTCAAATAAGAGCATCCACGAAATGCTGATTCAAAGCTTTTCCATTGAATAGCTCCCCACTGCTCAATATTTAATATTTTTTCTTTGTCTGTTTGAAAACCAAATTCAATCCTCGTAAAATCTCCGCTTATTTTTACTCTATAAGTACCAGCACTAGGAAAAGTGACAGTATGTTCATCGGTACCCTTTTCACTGCCATTATTATTAGGCTCATTCCCAACTTCTTCCCATTCAATTAAGTAATTAGTTCCGGTGCCGGGAATGATGATCTGATTATCATCGCTAGCTCCGGCATTATCTGTTTGCCAAATTGTAACAAATTGATTAGAGCATTCTTTACTATCACCTAAAAAAGTCCAGTTTTTAGATTCAATTAAAAAATCACGACCTGCTTCATAACAATAATTAAGACCTACCGCACCCAAATTCAGATTGCTTGGAATGTTTGTGTTAGAACTCCATGCATTTAAAGTAGCTACATAATTTGAGGTTGATAAACTAGTATTGTCTAGCATCCCCTCCAAATTCTCAGCTGAGGATAAATCCCATGTTGATAAACTTTGGTTAAAGTTAGAAGCTCCATTGAACATATCTGTAAAAGACGTAACTGATGAAACATTCCATTTTTCTAATGCATTTCCTTTTATATTAGTTTCTTTAAAGGCATAACTCATATCCTTTACTAAGCTTAAATCAGGTGAATTTGTAGCTTTAAGTTTAAGATTTTGACAACCATAAAAAGCGCTTTCCATAATTTCCCAAGCAATATCCCCCCAACTATCTACAGATAACAACTTATTTTTATCCCCGCTATTTGCAAAACGTATGCTACGAAAATTTCCTGAAATTTTCACTCTATACTCACCAGGATTAGGAAATGTGAGGGTATGTATGTTAGTACCTAACTCACTTCCACTATTTGCTGAATTTCCGACTTGTTCCCATTCTATTAAATAGTCAGTTCCTGTACCCGGAATAATTATTTGATTGGCATTACTTTCGCCTTCATTATCCGTTTTCCATCGGGTGAGGAAATAATTGTTCGAACAATAATTATCTCCACTGATCGACCAACCAAAATCATTTACCAACTTAAAACGTGCATCCAATGCGCTACAAAAAGTATTATTTACAGTTCCTAAATGAATATTTACGGGAGTACTTTCCTGATTAGCCCATCCAATTAACGTACTATCATAATTTATAGGACTTACATTTGTAGAATTGAGAATATTATACATGTTTTTTAAACTGGATATATTCCATTTACCTAGGTTTTGGTCGAAATTGTCAGCATAAAGAAACATACTTTCCATATTTGTCACATTAGAAACATTCCAATTACTTAAGTCCTGATTAAAAGTAGTTGCATAAGCAAACAGTTCACTCATATCAGTCACATGTGAGACATCCCAATTACTTAAATCCTGATTAAATGCGGATGCATGATAAAACATACTTTTCATATTTTTCAAACTAGAAAAATTCCAATTACTTAAGCTATGATTAAAAGAGGTAGCATAACGAAACATACTTTCCATATCAATCACATTAGAAACATCCCAGTTACTTAAATCCTGATTAAAAGAGGTAGCATTAAAAAACATACTTTCCATATCAGTCACATTGGAAACATCCCAACTTCCTATATCCTGATTGAAAGCAGTTGCATTAGCAAACATCTCACTCATATTAGTCACATTAGAAACATCCCAATTACTTAAATCCTGATTAAAGGCGAATGCACGATAAAACATTCTCGTCATACTATTCACATTGGAAACAAACCAATTTCCTATGTCTTGATTAAAAGAAGTGGCATTACTAAACATATAATTCAAATTAGCCACATTAGAAACATTCCAATTACTTAAATCTTGATTAAAATTATCTGCACCAGCAAACATACTAGACATATCCATTACATTAGAAACATCCCAATTTCCTATGTTATGATTAAAAGAAGTAGCATTACTAAACATATTTCTCAAATTAGTCACATTAGAGACATCCCAACTGCCTATATCTCCATTAAAGATAGAAGCTGAATAGAACATGAATCCCATATTAGTCACATTTGATAGATTAGGAATATCTGTTGCCGTCTGCGTTAAATTCGAACAACCATAAAAAGCCATATAAAAACTTGACCAAGCAATATCACCCCATTGCTCAATATCAAGAATTTTCTCTTTATCTCTCTGATTGGTGAATTCAATCCTCGTAAAATCCCCACTAATCTTCACCCGATAAGTACCAGCACTAGGGAAAGTAATTGTATGACTATCACTACCTGTTTCACCACCGTTATTAGCAGCTTCATTACCTACTTCTTCCCATTCTATCAAATAATCAGTTCCTGTTCCAGGAATGGTGATCTGATTATCTTCGCTGGTTCCTGGATTATCTGTTTGCCAAACAGTAATAAAAGGGGCATCTTGAGCTAATGCGAAACCTGTTTGAAGTACTATTAATGTAAATAAAGACAAAAGTATTCTGCTAACTTTTGACAAGTTGATTAGGGGAGTAAAAATGTTCATAGACGGGGGTTAAATGGAATGTTTAAAATTTTAATATAATTAGATTGTACAAAAGTACAGGTTTTAATGAAAATTTAAAATATTTACTAATAAAATGGCTAAGAATGTAGCTGATTTAGAGTTGTTTAAAAACTCTCATCCCATTCCAGTTTCCCTTGTGAAACGCCCATTAAATTGCATAAACGGTATAGAATTCTAGCACCTACATTTCCATTCCAATCGGTATTTTCGCCTGGGGCTACTTCATTTAAATCAAAGCCTATTATCTTCCTTCCGTTTTTAACCAACTTAGTCAATGAATAGATGATTTCGGAATAGCTTATTTTATAAAAAAATGATTTTTTATAATAGGATTGGGCTATAGTCCGAAATACGTTCTGTTAAGAATAGCCTAGTATTTTGAATTGCGAGGAGAAATGAACCGATGACGGGTCCGTCATCGGTTTTAGATTTTAAATTCAATTTTATTACATTATTCAATCAACATTTTTCCACCAATAGAACCACCAGTAGATTGCAACTGATAACGATAAAGACCAGCAGGTAAACCTTTTCTCTCAAACTTGATAGATTGCTTGTCTGAGCCAAGATTTTCATATTGCTCTTGTCTTACTAGCTGTCCTTTCAAGTCAAAAATTAATAAATTAACCGATTGTGTTTGTGTCAGGTTAAATTGAATAGTTGTGAAATCAGAGAAAGGATTTGGGTACGTAGAATGATCAATTGATTTGAGTTCATCTTTTGAACTCAAAATTCTTTGAGTGGCAAATGACCAGTTGATGGCTTCATTTTCTTTACCCGTTATACTTATAATGCTGCTTTCAGGAATTTCAACTTGATAAGTATTAGAGCCTAATCCATTATGCACTAAATGCAATGTTAAGCTATCAATATAAATATCGCTTAGGGAAATTGCGTTACCGCTTACATCCTTCAATGTAATTCCACTTAAATCTATTTCTTCAATTTCCTGATCAAAAGTAAGGTAAATTTCAGTATCCTTTTCTACTAAAGTCGTATCTGCTGCTGGATAAGTTTCATTTAAGACTAAACTACAAGTCTCATCTCCCATAATATTCCAGCCAAAATCATCGATTAATTGTTGTCTGTATTCAGCAGAAGCGCAATAATATAAACCTTCAGCGCTTAGGGTAATGTCAGATGGTATATTGCCATTGGTTGCCCAGCCTTCTAGTGATGAATCATAATTCTGCACCGACAAGCCGGAATTTGTTAGAAATTCAAATAGACTGCCTACATTGGTTAAATTCCAATCTCCTAAATTTTGATCAAAAGCAGTGGCGTCATAGAACATACCACTCATTTCGGTTACATTGGAGACATTCCAATTGCTTAAATCTTGATTGAATGAAGATGTCTTTCGGAACATTT
>QNXU01000404.1 GCA_003973485.1 Bacteroidota bacterium
TTCACTCAGCTCTTTTACATTTCTTCCCGATTTAATCAACTCTACTATCATTGATTTAAAATCATTGTCATACTTTCTTTTTGCCATAATTCAAATATATTGATTTCGGGCTAATATTATTCGTCACATCAAAGGTACACATATCATGGGCTATATCACCATCAAAAGCACCAATATGCGCACCTGCACCATAGTACCAATTTAAATAAGGGATATCAAATGCATTAGCATGTTTCTCGTAAAGACCTGTCACTTCAAAACCACCTCTATAACCTGACAAAAGCCCTTCTAATGCATCAGTTTTATTGATGAAAAGTTTCCCTGTTAAAGCAGTGGGAAAACCACCTCTTACACCCACAGCAGTTTTATAATCTTGAGCCAAAACAGAATTTGAACCCAATATCAAAACTACAAGAATTAATAACTTTACATTTTTCATAAACACAAATTTATTTTTTTTTTAACAATGCCAGTTAACGAAATAAGCCTGTATCGGTTGACCTATTTTCAAAACCTTCATCAACTAGGTGAGGTCCGTTTTCGGCTTTTGCTACTGCTAATCTATCACAACGTTCATTATCAGGATTCCCTGCATGACCTTTCACCCAATGAAAGTGTAAATCATAACCTTTAGATACCTCCAAATATTGCTTCCATAGATCAATATTTTTCTTGCCTTTAAAGCCTTTTTTAACCCATCCTGAAAGCCAACCTTTTGTTATTGAATCGATTACATATTTTGAATCGCTGTAAATATGGACTGGATGTTTTTTAGTCTTTAAACTTTTTAATGCTACTATGATTGCTAATAGCTCCATTCTATTATTGGTAGTATTACGGTATCCTTCTGAAATTTCTTTCTTTTTATCTCCAAAACGCATTACTACTCCATAGCCACCGGGACCTGGATTTCCTAAAGCTGAGCCGTCTGTATAAATGGTAATCATTAAAAGAAGTTTTTAAATAGTTTGATAGAGATTGCTAATAAAATAATCCCAAATACTTTTCGCAAGATACTAAATCCTGCTTGACCTATCTTTCTTTCTAACCAACCACAAGTTTTTAAGACTACAAAAACTAATATAAGATTTATCACCACCCCAATAATGATGTTCAGTGTTTGGAATTCTGCCTTTAAAGAAATTAAAGTGGTCATAGTTCCAGCACCAGCAATTAAAGGAAAAGCAATAGGCATAATAGATGCGCTTCCTGCAGAAGCATCTTCATGCTTAAATAAGACAATGCCTAAAACCATCTCCATTCCAATTAAAAACATCACTATTGCTCCTGCAATAGCAAAAGAAGCCACATCTATTCCAAAAAGCTTCAAAATAGACTCCCCTAAGAATAGAAAAACAATCATAATAACACCAGCCACAATGGTAGCTTTCCCCGATTGCACATGACCAAGTTTTTTCCTTAAGTCAATTACAATGGGTACGGAACCTAAAATATCAATCACTGAAAACAGGATGAGAGAAACGGAAATAATTTCTTTAAAATTGAGCATATCGTAAAATTTTGCGCAAAAGTACGATAAGAAAATCAGCTTTCAATTCATTTTATCAAAACGTAATAAGAAATTAATAAGCTCTGTGTAGTATTGGTTCGGAATTGCAGGAAAATTAGCAATTCGGATAGTATTCTCTTTCCACACACCGTATCCATTACCCAATACAAACCCTTCTTTTTCAGCCACTTCTTTCAATTTTTGAATTGATTTAGTTTCTGCCTTTAGGCAAAAAACAGTGTCTGACTGAAATTCATTTGCACTTACTAAAGGTTCAAATCTCCCTAAATTTGAAAGTTCCTTAAAGAACTGCTTTTTTCTTATCTTTAAGTTTTGATATACAGCAGAAATATTCTCTACATTTTGCATTAACCGATTAAGCAAAAAGATATTGGCAATATTTGGAGTATGATGAGTTTGGTTATTTAATGCATTCTTTAAAATAAAATTAAATGAATTGTAATGCTTTTTTTCATTAATTTCCTTTGCTCTTTCTATAGCTCTTGAGCTTACCATCATTAATGCCATTCCGGCAGGTAACCCAAAGCACTTTTGTACAGAAGCATACCAAATATCTCCTAATTCCCAATCGAACTCATAACCAGCCATAGAAGATGTTGCATCATAAGCTATTAAACTATTAGGGAATTGAGTACGAACCTGCTTTTGAAATTGCTCAGAAAGTGCAGTTCCATTTGAAGTCTCATTATGTGTTAATGCTAACAATTCTGCCTTATCATTTATCGACTCTAGTAATGGATTTTCATTCAACCCAAAAGATATAGCTTCTGATTCAGCATGAATATGTTGGGTATAATTACACCACTTTTCACCAAAAGCACCATTAAATAAATGATAGGATTTTTTGTTAATAAAAGATTGTGCAATAATTTCCCAACATTCAGTAGCAGAGGAAACCATTACAATCTCATAATCTAAAGGAATATTCAATTTAGATTTCAAGAGGCTTTTGGTAGTAGAGAATAGTTCTTGAAAGGCTTTTGATCTATGGTTCCTTTCCAAAATCCCTAACTCCATAGCCTCCTGAAAATATCCAGCCACTTGCGGATAAATCTTAGATGGACCTGGATAGAAATTATATTTCATCAGAATTATTTTCCTGTAAACTCTGGCTTTCTTTTCTCTACAAAAGCCTTCATTCCTTCAGTCTGATCTTCAGAAGCAAAAGTTAAATAGAAGTTTTTTCGTTCGAAATGTAAGCCTTCATCTAAATGCGTTTCAAAAGCTCTATTCACAGACTCTTTAGCTAATTTAGCCGCTACAGGAGACATTTGTGCGATTTGACCTGCTAGTTCGGTTGCTGCCTCTAGATACATTTCAGTAGGAACTACTTTATTTACCAGGCCATACTGCAAAGCTTCTTCAGCACTAATGAAATTACCGGTTAAAACCAATTCCATTGCTTTAGCTTTACCAATTGCTCTGGTTAACCTTTGAGTACCACCTGCGCCAGGCATCACGCCTATTTTTATTTCTGGCTGCCCGAATTTAGCAGATTCAGAAGCGACAATCATATCACAAGTCATTGCCAATTCGCAACCTCCACCTAAGGCAAATCCAGAAACTGCAGCAATTAGCGGTTTTTTAGTCTTTTTGATTTGATCCCAGGTACTGAACTGATCAACATTGAGCATGTCGATAGCCGTTTTGCCAGCCATTTGCTTAATATCGGCACCAGCAGCAAAAGCTTTTTCGTTTCCTGTTAAAATAATTACCCTAACGTCATCATCTTCATCCAATGCTTTTAAGGCTTCCTTCAACTCAGTCATTAGCTGTAAGTTCAAGGCATTTAATTCCTTAGGTCGGTTAATATTGATGAGCGCTATATGCTTTTTATATTGTGTGTTTACTTTTATAAATTCCATAATGTAAATATGAAAAAGCAGGAGAGTATAAAAAAGAAAAACCTTCTTTTTTCAAAGAAGGCTTTTCGTGTTAAACAGGTGTATGAATAAAATTTGTGTTTGTAATAGTATATACAACTCACCTCAAGAAAGTAACCCCTACCCTAGAACTTTTTTTAATAATATTTCATAAAAACAATTAAACAATTGATTTTCAATGAATTAAATACAAAATAAAAATATAAAAGAATTAAAAATATAAAAGAAAAATAAAATAATCACTTCACAACTTCTTCTTCAGTGCTAGGATTTTTTTCCTCTTTTGACTTTTTCTTTTTATCCTCGGTTAGATAATCATTGATTTTGGATCTGATTTCTTGATTGGATAGATTGTGGTAGATTGTACCGTTTCTAGCTACTGATAGCTGGCCGGTCTCTTCTGATACGATAAGAATTATAGTGTCAGTTGTTTCTGACATCCCAATTGCTGCTCTGTGCCTTAAACCAAATTGAGCAGGCACATCTTTTTCAGTGACAGGCAACACACATCTTGCTGCCGTAATTCTCCCTTTATGGATGATAACTGCACCATCGTGCAAAGGGCTTGTTTTATTAAAAATTGCCATCAACAATCTCTTCGAAACTATAGCATCAATTAAATCCCCTGATTCAGAATAGAATTTTAATTCTGAACCTTTGGAAAGCACTATTAAAGCTCCTGTATTGGTTCCTCCTAAAGATTTGGAAGCTTCTATCAATGGGGTAATGTTTAATTCTTCTCCAGCCTTTTTCTTTTTCCAAGGCAGATTAGATAAAAATCCATTTTCAGAATTAAAGGAAGTAGTTTTCCCTAAGAGCAATAGGAATTTACGGATCTCTTGTTGGAACAGTATAATGGCAGCAATAACCCCAACGCCCATAAATTGGCCTAAGATTGCAGAAAGGAGTTCCATTTCAGCAGCCCGAACTACCAAATAAATTAAATAGAGAGAAAGAAAGCCAATGAAAATACGGACTGCAACACTTCCACGCATCAAATTATATACTTGGAAAAGCAAAAAGCTTACTAAGCCAATATCTAAAATATCAACTAGACTTACTTCTAAAAACCCTATGGTAAAACCTAAAATCAAGTTGTTAATTGGTTATAAATTTTTACTGTTTCTACTGCATCTTTCACATCATGAACTCTTAAAATAGCTCCCCCATTAAGCAAAGCAGCCATATTTAAAGCGGTTGTCCCATTTAATGCATTAACAGCATCCACACCCAAAAGTTTGTAAATCATGGATTTACGAGAAACTCCGACTAAAACAGGACAATCTAATTGCTTAAAATAGGATAAATTATTGAGGATTTCATAATTCTGAGCCAAGCTTTTTGCAAATCCGAAGCCTGGATCAATAATGACATCATTCACTTGCAAAGAACGGAGAATTTTCAGTTTTTCACTTAATTCTAATACTATATCTTTTATTAAATGATCATAAGCTGTCAAATTCTGCATTGTAGCAGGAGTACCTCTCATGTGCATTAAAATGTAGGGCACTTTTAATTTCGCTACTGTTTCAAACATTTCATCGTCCAAATTTCCACCAGAAACATCATTTATGATAGAAGCTCCAGCATTTATTGCCTTTTCTGCAACTTTTGAACGAAAAGTATCAATTGAAATTACGATATCTGGAAACTTTAAGATTAAGGTTTTGATTAAAGGGATTACCCTGCTTTCTTCTTCCTCAATAGAAACCTCGCTTGCATTTGGCTTAGTAGAATATCCACCAATATCGATGATATCCGCACCTTCTTTCAGCATTTTTTCAACCTTAAGCACTGCTTTATCCAAATCAATATTAACACCCCCATCATAAAAGGAGTCTGGTGTAGCATTTATAATGCCCATTACCTTCGGACTAGACAAATCCATTAAGTTCCCTTTGGTAAGGAGTGTTTTTTTATGAGAAAATGCTTTATCTTTCGCTTCCAATAATTTTTATTCTTGAATTTTAAAATCTGGTAAAGTTGATGACGCAAACTGAAAGCGAATATAAGCAAGTTATTGCGCTGTGTAAAGATGTTTTTGAAAAGAAAACAAAAGACTACGGTACAGCTTGGAGAA
>QNXU01000339.1 GCA_003973485.1 Bacteroidota bacterium
AATTGAAATATTAAATATAATCAAGCCTACTTTCAATTATACAAATTTGTTTTTAGTTTGATAAAAGCATTAAACAAATATGTTCAAGAATTATCAAATAATAGCTTTAAATTCAAATTATGAATCAACACAGTTTTATCATTACAGAACATTGTAGTTATTAAAATATAATTTGAAAAAAACGTTATGGATAATCCCTTCAAAAATTTCTTCACCAATAGTGATTTACTTGATATCATGGTTTTAAGACCACTTTCCCATATTAATATGAATTGGGAATTAACATGGGGCAAAAACAGTGAAGAATATCAGCGAGAATCAGACTCATTTGCTCCAAAATTAATTGAGCTTATAAATGAAATTTCAGAAACTACGCCACCTGCAAAGTATCACGATAATGAGGACTGCCTTGCTAAATATGTAATCGAATCACTGAATTGGAAAATTACAAAAAAGGGTAATCGATGGGAAGGAGTTGATTATGAATCAATTTTAGAACAGGGTGGATTTAAAGACATTAATGAAAAAAATTTAGTTAAAGCTGCCACTGGTAGAATTAAAGCAGCTATAAAAAGAGATCAAATTCATTTTGATGACATGGAAGAGTCACATCAAAGAATGTTAGCAATAGTTATGGTTATTATAATTTATCTTAGGGCATAAAATTATACAACAAGAAACCGTAGTCATAACTGCGAAAATGTTCAATCTAATATTAAATATGACCTTTTTCCTATCTATATTAAAGCAAACTACAAATCTTAGCTTTCCTGTAATCTTTTGCCAAATCTTCATCTGCATTCTTAGATAGAAACGCATTTTCAATTCCGTCTTTCACGTGCCAACACACATTGATATCTGGCTCCACCTCGAAATATTCAAAATCTCCATAATCAAACCTTTCAAAAATCTCTTGAGTAGTACCCAAATCAACGATGGCAAGCCCTTCATGGTGACTGTAAACTGAATATTTTCCAGCATGGAGTCTATTACGGTAAGAAATAGTTGAGTCAAAGAAAACTTCACCTATATACTCAACCTCATCAGCTGAAACTACATCTCCATTAAATACTGTATAATTTTGTAGCACTTTCTTTTTGCTGAGATCAACCTCCTCTTCTGATTTAGAATCAAATATCCCTCCCTCAAATGGTAACCACCTATCCTGGTAAAAATATGTGCTATAAATATTAAGTTCTGGGATAAATAATGCACTGAAATGATATCTTCTACGCCCTTCTTTTTTAAGGTAAACATGATTTAACACATAAGCTGGGTATATTTCTTCTATCTCCTGAATTCCTCTGTTATTTAATATTGCTTTCATATATCTATATATCGCAAAAGGAAATTTTGTTTTATAATCTGAGGCAAAAAAATTATCAGATTTTTTGAAATCAATCCTAATATGTTAAAAACTGAAATCCCTCGAATTAAATATTACCTCAAAATAACTTATTAAAAGCTCTCTCAAGACGATTTGAACAAATTAAAACTTTAAGATTAAAAGGCTTTTTTAATCTCTGATATATAGTAGAAAAGTAGAATATTCCACTATGAAAAGTATAAAGATTAATGACGATGACTATCTAAGATTAGAAGAGACCAGGCTATTTCTTATGAGAAAGGGCAGGATAAAAAGCTTAACCAAAATTGACCTTTTTTCATTGATATTGAAAGCATACAATGAGAGAATATTGAAGAGAGATGAATCTTAACCAAATTATCTTATCCTACTTGTTCTGACAACCGTTTTACCTTGGAGATGGTTGAAAAGCTTGCATTGCATAATTTTTGAATTTCTGAATAAGACATTCCTTGATCCAAATATTTTTGAATCGATTTTGTTTTACTCTTATTTAAAAATTTTTGAGTATTTTCGACACTTCCCAATCTCCGTCCCGTTGTTAATCCCCTCCGTTTCCTTTCTTCAATACCGCTTTTTATTCGATAGCTTAATTGTTCTGATTCGAGTCTTGCCAAATCCGAAACTATTGTTACAATTAGTTTAGAAAAAATGTCATCAGAGCCTGCTCCCTTATTGAGAGTGATACCCAGATTATAAATGTAAAGTTTGATACCATCTTCTTCAAGTTTTTTTAGCAAGGTCAGGGTTTCGTGTGTGCTTCTGCCCAATCTGGAAATTTCATGCACCATTATCATTTCCACGGAATTTTCATTTACATACTTCAACATTTTTTGAAGCTGTTCTCTTTCGCTAAGCTTTTTTGAAAAGCCCGAAATTGCCTCTGAAAAAACCTTCTCAATAACCAAATCCTTGAATATATGGTTTTTCTTTAAATCATTTACCTGACGACTGACCGATTGCTGTGCTGTACTAACTCGACTGTAAATAACTGCATTCATATAAACTAATTTTAAAACTTAATACTACTATTTAAACAAGTGTTTGAATAGTAGTAAATATAACAAATTATTACCGCATTCTAATGGATTCTTTGATAAAATAGTAGCAAGGTTTTTATAGTAGTATTCAGTTAGTAGATTTGCCATGAAATATTAAAACATATAATATGCATTCTTTTATAAATAGTAAGCAAACAGTTGGAATGCATATTAAAAATATTGTATGTTTACCATCGAAAAAAATTACAATATTTAATTTATATTTAATGAGTAACTCTGAAATTTTAGAAACAGTTAGAAAGACTTTTAGTATAAATGCTGAGCTTGCAGACAAATTAGAAAAAGATGCTTTTTGGTCAAGAAAAAGCATCAAGGATGTCTTGGAAGAGATTTTAACAAATCATTATAAAGATAAAGAATTTGATCCGTACCCACAGGGCTACCAACGCCCAAAGGTTGGCAGAAAACCACAGTGACTGCCTGCCCACATCAATTCTAAATTAAAACCCAACAACATATATAAAGGTGATTGCCTTGAGGTTATGAAAGCCATTCCTGATGGCTCCATTGATATGATTTGTGCAGACCTTCCTTATGCTGTTAGTAACGCCAAGTGGGATAAGCTAATCCCTTTCGAACCGATGTGGGAACAATTTTTAAGAGTTTGCAAGAAAAATGCAGCCATAGTGTTATTTGCTCAAAGTCCCTTTGACAAAGAATTAGCATTATCTCAAAAGAAAATATTCCGATATGAACTAATTTGGGAAAAGCATCATCAGACGGGGTTTTACAATGC
Organism: Bacteroidota bacterium; assembly: GCA_003973485.1. Taxonomy (GTDB): domain Bacteria; phylum Bacteroidota; class Bacteroidia; order Cytophagales; family Cyclobacteriaceae; genus Marivirga. The sequence goes on from QNXU01000339.1 coordinate 3,164, forward strand.
TAATAAAATGCCATTGCGGACTCATGAAAATATTTTAGTGTTCTATAGAGTCTTACCAACGTACAATCCGATTAAAACTCAAGGTCATCCGAGGAAAACGGTTAAGGCAGATTCCCGAAAATCTATTCAATCGGATATTTGGAATAAGGTAGTAGAATTTAAGGATTACGATTCGACAGAAAGATATCCCAGGTCAGTATTGAAATTTAAAAGTGATAAGTACCAAAATGCGCTTCACCATACTCAAAAACCCGTCAAATTGGTGGAGACGCTAATAAAATATTATTCGAATAAAGGAGATGTAATCTTAGACCCAACTGTTGGGTCGGGTACTACGGCAGTGGCTGCTATGAACACGGGGCGCAATTTCATCGCAATTGAGAAGGATGAGCATTATTTTGAAGTAGCAAAAAAGAGAATTGGTGATCATAAGATTAAAAAATAAAGAGCTTTATTACTGAAGCTCTTTATTTTTTAGCTATCTAAGATATTTGATATCTTCCCCTTTCTCTTGCACTTTTTATAATTGTAAAAGCTTTCTTCTAGTAGAGTGATGACTTCGTCATCCTCATAATAATCTTGACTGTTATAAACAGCTGACCACTTGAGGCAAAGCTCGAAATTCAAAAGCCCGAAAAGATAACCGTACCAGTCACTGTAATGTAACTTATTAGGATTATAAAATCTTTTACCAAACCACTTCCTCACATTCACAAAACAAATTTTCGCCTCCAAAAACAAGTCTATGAATTCACCAATACTAAACTCGTTTAGAATAATATCGGCTGTTTTTTCAACTGCCTCAATTACCTCTGCACTTTGATTATACAAATATCTTTTTTCTTCATAATCAGTAAGATGACCATTAAATACAAGGTCCGTGGCTGGAAATTCAAAGTCACCAGTTAAATCAAATACATCATCCCAAGATTTTTGATTCACTTTTTTCTCTTTTTTTTCTATCATAATTATATAAATTTCTAATTGTAGATTGAGTCGATGAAAAAGTTTTATTTTTTTTACATATTTAGTTTCTCAATGTGGAAAAAAAGGGTGATGTCCACCCCCTATTTCATAAATCGGAGAAATGAACTGGATTACCTAATCAGTGGCTTTAAGCCCTTTTCTTTAAAAGCATCTCGGATGATGTTTTTGGTGATATCATAGTAATCTGAGGTAGTATAAATAGCATCATGCAGGTTGAAAAATTCATGATTATTCGCTCTCAGCAATCTCTTGGAAACGGTATCAATCATTATGGAACTCTCCTCTCGCTGTAAATTTATTGCTAAGTCTGCATGCGAATTTCTCTTATAGTAAGTGATTATTTTACCAACAGTAGGGAATAAAAGGTCGAATTCTGTTCTCCATTTATATCTTCTCTTTTCAGTGGAAAAGAATATTCTAGCGAAAAAATCACCCTTAAATTTACCTTTATTAAAATTATCCTCAACAAGGTTTTTACTTTTCAAATGAGAAAGTATGAAGTCATACAATGAACCAGTTTCACAGAGCTGAATATACTTCGAGATATCTGCTGATGGCTGCATTTGATATTTATCTAAATACTTGTAAATAAGCAGTATAAAGATTAGTGGCTGTGAATTGGCAATATCAAGCTCAATAATAGGTTTATTATTTATGTTTACAAATTGCCTTATCTGTTTCAATAATGACGTGAGAGTATTAAATATTCTTCTCGTTTTATCATCTCTTGTAAATGACCAGTCACCATCAGTAATTTTTAAGACGTTTAATTTGTTTCGAGTGTACTTCTCTCTATTGCCTTTATAATTTTTGCTGGGTATATTTATATCACCTGTAAAACATTGATGAAGATACCTTAGAGCTTTATCTTCATCAATATTGACTGAGCAATTCAAAATATTCAATAGCTCTCCAACATAGCCTTTGTAAGCCTTTTGATTTCTTTTTTGAATTATCTTTTCAGATAAATCTTTTTCAAGAGGAAGAAGTTGGTAATCCATCTGATAAAATCTCTTCGCCAACCTATAAAGAGATACTCCCTTCACAGATTCACCATCATAGTAGTTATTGGAATAGTATTCAATTATACCCCAGTCTTTCAGGTCTTTTCTTATCCTGAGGTACCACCACTGCTTCTTACCGTTGAAAGTACTTTGACCAAAAACTTTCTGAAGTTCCTGAGAATTAATTTCTACATAGCCTTTATTAATACCCTCATTCCGATAACTTCTCTGCCATCTTTTGTTAAGAATTTTAGTTATGAGGTAATGGTATTTCCAAAAATTTTTGAGTTGAGTTCGAGAATATTCAAATTCAAAT
>QNXU01000029.1 GCA_003973485.1 Bacteroidota bacterium
TTATCATAATATCTTTCATTTAAAGACAGGCAAACTTTTAACGGAGCCGACGGTAATTACACCACAAATGCTTCCGCCCGAACTGGACCCAGCCCAAAACCCCAATGCCTTTAACATACTCACTAGAACCTGCAGGTGATAAACTTTTTGGTAGGTTTGGTTCTGCTTTTGGCAGCAACACCATGGTGGCATTTGTGAATGCTAAAACATTTGAAGTGGAAAGAAAAGTAGAAGTTCCTTTTAACCCGTCTAAAAAGATGGTGAAAGGCGATTATTTATTTTTATACAATGATTCAGATGCTTACAAATCATTATTAGCAGTAGATTTTGATAATGCTAAAACAAGAGGGTATTTCAAGATTGATGGTAGCGGAAAATTCCAGACCACCACAAATGGGCAATCAAACCCGACAATGCCAGATGTTCATTATTACGTGACAGAGGATGGTAAGAATATTTACCTTGCCGAAGGAACAAGCTTTAAGAAATTAACTCTAGCCGACTAATCTTAAAAGGGGCAGTTAAAAAGTCATCTGCCCCTTTTCTCCTCTTAAATTTATGATGTATGAAATGTCCAATGTGTACTGCCGATATTCCTAAAGAAAATATTAACATTCAAACAGATATCGGACAATGTGATGTTTGCAACAATGTGTTTAGTATTTCAGCAAGTATTATAAGAGATAACTTTCAGCCTTCAGAATTAGACAATCCTCCAGAAGGAGTAAAAGTTGATAAAAAATCTGGAAGTATGGTAATCACCATCAAGCATCGCTCCATAATGATTGCAATAATTTCATTCGTAATATTGGTTCCCTTTTCCATTTTACCTTTTTTAGCCATTTATGCTCCTCAAATTGAAAGCGGTCAATTTGATTTATTACAAACGCTTATGGGAATTCCATTTTACTTTGTTACCCTAGTTTTATTTAGTCTTTTCATATTTTCTTTAGTTGGAAAAACAGTTATTAGAATAGATAAAAATGGAGGGACAAGCTTTACTGGAGCTTTAGGAATTGGTAGAAATCGTAATTTTATATGGGATGAGATTTCAGAAATCATAGAAGAAAATGAAATAAGAGATCATAAAAGAAACAGAAGTGGCTTTATTCAAATTGAAGGAAAAAAACGAGTGAAATTCGGTAGTAGTATGAAAGAATCTCAGAAGCACTTTGTTTATAGAGTGGTCAATTCCATTTTTAGAAAAATTAGAGCAAATCAAACTTTTAGCATATAATCTTTAATCAAATCCTACAAAATCTTGTATTGCACTAGCTATTTGATTTGCCTTTACCTTTTCAATAGGATGCTGGCAATTTGGGAAGACCTGCAATTGCCCATTTGATAAAGCCTTATAAAAAGCAAGCGTTTCTTCTAAGCTCACCATATTATCTTTGTCGCCTAAACATAAACGAACCTCTAGGTCAATAGTGGAAATAGTATCAGTGCTTAAAAGAGGATTTGCACCTAAATTTATCATCATTTCTGCAGTTTGAACACATAAATGCATCCAATTTTCTCCATGCAAGGCTCCCAAGTGTTTCGCAAATTGAGGTACTTTTTCCTTGATATTTTCAGGATTCAGCATTTTGCTTTCCTTTTCTGCTTGTTGTGGGTTCCAGTCTAACTTTGTGCCCAAAGTCATGATACTATTAAAATAATCAGGCTTTTTTTGTGCTAAGCTAAGTGCAACATATCCGCCCATACTAAATCCAAAAACAGCTGCAGATTGTATTGCATTTTGATTTAAAAATTCTTCAAAATCATCTACTAGATCCTGCATTTCAAAGCCCGAAGCCGAACTGGATCGACTTCCATGCCATTTCAAATCAGGAATAATTAGATTAAAATCCTTTGATAAATGTGGGATTAGAGCATCAAAGGATTTAGAACATCCTAATGCTCCATGTAAAAGTATAATATTCTTTTTAGCCATTTTATCTCTTTCAAATGTATTAAATAACAACTGTTTGATGAATCAAATTCATTTGCAATCTGTTTTATCGATCAGACGGTGCGAACCGTCAGATCCGGGAGCAAACATTTTTCCTCCCATAGTTCAAGCGTCCGCTTGGACTTTCTATTTTCTACTAAAACCTAACCAGTTTACTTTAAAGCAATACCTGATATTCTAGATATTTCTTTCTACAAATATCCTGCAACCCAATAAGCACTATAGCCCATCCATTCTTTAAATAGTATATGCCATTTCATTAATGCCTCATAAGAAGGCAAAAACATGGAAGGGCTAATCATTTCATCATTCGTATGATAAACAGTTGGATAGGGTTGTACTTTAAATCCTTCTTTTTCAAAGCATCCCATTGCCCTAGGCGTATGAGAAGCACTAGTAATTAAAAGTATTTGTTCCTGATTTCCAATAAAATCAGTTGCGAAACGAGCACTTTCAACCGTATTTCTGGATTGATCCTCGATAATCACTTTCTCCATTGGAAATTGAATGGATTTTAAATAATTGTAAAGCACTTTGGATTCTTGTAAATCCTTTCTTAAAGCTGTAGCTCCTCCTCCAGAAATATATAAAGTATCAAATATCCCTTGCTGATGGAGCATTATCGCCTGTAGAAGCCTATCAGCATTTTGATTAAAATAAACTCTGTCTTTAGGTTCTTTAAGGGTGTTAGTCATGCCCGTAAGCAATACTCCATAAGTAAACTTTTGGCTTTTGATGGATTTGAGATTAGCAGGTTCAGTTTGCCAAGCTTTTAAAAATGAATTGGCTAAAAAATCATTTGTGAAGATTATAAAGAATGTAAAACCTAAAATTGCCAGATATTTTCTGAATCTCCACTTCTTAAAAATGAAAAATGCCAGCCAGGCTATGCCAATTAAAGTAGCGGGCATCAATAAATAACTAATGGTTTTGGAAAGAATGAAGAACATATTTGAATATTATTAACTTTTCCAAAGTTTAGAACTTTGGAAAAGTTATCATCACCTATTGGTAAATCCCTTTATACTGATCTCTTTTCACTGTGCAATTTATCCATCCTTCATCCAAATCAGCCCCTATGCTTTTATAGAATTCGATGGAAGGTTCGTTCCAATCTAATACTTGCCAAGTGCACAACCTGCAATTTTGCTCATCTGCCTCTTGAAGAATAGCATTTAATAATTTTCTACCATATCCCTTTCCTCTTTCTGATTCTGTTACGATTAAATCTTCCAGATACAAAACCTTACCATTCCAAGTGGAATAACGGAAATAATATAGAGCTATCCCTACAATTCCATTTTCAGTTTCCGCTACAAATAATCCATAGGCAGGATTTTCACCAAATCCATCTTTAATCAGCTCCTCCACATCTACCACTACTGCATCAGGCTCACGCTCATAAACTGCCAATTCTTGGATTAATTCTAAAGTTCTTGGGATATCTTTTTCGGTTGCTCTTCTTATAGTTACGCTCATAAAAATAAAATTAACCGCAAAGAGGGAAAGGCGCAAAGAAATGACCTAAATAAATTGACAGTTGACATTAATCAGTTGACAAAATCACAGAAATTAGTTGATTCCCTTGGTTTTGATACAATAGAAATGACAAAAAATCATTACTTTCAATTATAATAGAACTCAAATTATGCTGAAGACGTTTTTAACTAAAAATTATAACCTATGAGTACCCACGAAGAGTTTCAAAAAAAAATTAATAGAAGTTTAACCCAAATGGATGCTAAAATCTCATTTTTAAATGAAGGGGTAAAAGGTTTGGGCGAAGCTTTTAAAGACTTTGAAGCTGATATTACTGAGTTTATGGCTTTCTCTGCTGAAAGTTATGCAGACCATGAGAAAAGAATAAAAAAACTAGAGCAGAAACTCTGATTTCATAATTCAATTCTCACGCTAAGCTTTATCTCCTTAAGCCATCTCCATAGCCTTCTTAGATTTTCTATAAAGAAAGTTATTGAAGATATTTCTTTTGGCAAAACGATACGGCTTGTCAGAATTCAGCAATTTAGAATAAACATTCTTATTGACTCCAAAATATTCATAGGTCGTTCCATCTAAAAAGGTAACCTCCAACAATAAGCCTTTATGCCTGAAATCCAGAATATTTGATTCCGTTGTGGTTTTAGTATATTCAGCTAGATTAGCTTCCTTAGTTTCTGGGGCTATGCTGATTAAAAAATGATAGCCATCAATAATTTGCTGACTTTTGAACTCCGCCTCTTCAGCTTTAGGATCGCCAGCTTGAAATTTATCAGGATGCCATTCTTTTACTAAATTTCTATAAGTTGATTTTAATTGCTTAAGGTCAATAGGGCCTTCAACATTAAATAATTTTTTGTACTCGTTAATACGCTTCATAAAGGTAATTTCTCAATTGGAGCGCAAAGGTAAGCAATTAATCCTCCCTTATATCTTCATATTCAAAATATAGATTTTAGATAATCATTTGATATCGCTTTTAGTACTCATTGGCAATTTCAATCATTTTTAAGTAATCGTTAGCAAGCGCTTTATCAAGAGTAGTTGGATCTATCTTACTCAACAATAATTTCAGTTGTTGAACGGCTGCAATTCGATCTGGTATTTCATCATCATCTATACAACTTATTAAATCAATACAAGCATCATATTTTATAGCACTACTCTTAGGAATAAGCTCTATTCCTGCCATTAGGGACTGTAAACTTACGGTTTGGCCATGACTATCACGTAAAAAATTTGACAAATCAAGAATTAGGTTTTCTAAAGAATCAGTTTTAAAACTAGCAAGATTATCTTCGATGATGGTTTTTGCCATGTTCCTCGCAAAAGTTGTATCCGTTTCGGGTGGTTTGTCAAAATAACCAACAAGCAAGCCCATCACCAAATGAAAAGGATTCAGACTGAGCTGTTCCTTCTTGTCAAATTTTGATTTCTCTTCGGAAGTAAGAAAGTAAGGAAGACTAAAATCTTGCTTAGCGTTTAACCGCTTTCCTAATGCTGAGTCTTGATCAAAATGTTTCCAGATAACAATATGATTTTGTGAATCCATAAATTAAACGATTTACCTATTAGCTAGTAAATGCAAAAGTGCAATGATTCATTAGCTTTAGCAAAAAATTATTATTGGTGAGATATCTCCAGAATTAAAATGATTGCAAATTGATGGTATATTTGACAGCATAAAAAAACCTGCGAAAAATTTCCGCAGGCCTTTTAATGATTTTCTTTTTGCCTTCTTAAGCCCTCTTTTTAAAATTTTGATACTAATCACATCTCTTCATCCATCGGAATTAGCCCCATATTATACCAAGCAAAAGCGTACTTATCTGCAATTCCATCAATAATTTTATCGGTTGGCTTTCCTGCACCATGACCTGCATTGGTTTCAATTCTGATTAAAACTGGACTTTCGCCTGCATGTTTAGCTTGCAGTTCTGCTGCAAATTTAAATGAATGAGCTG
>QNXU01000224.1 GCA_003973485.1 Bacteroidota bacterium
AAAACATGCACTATGCTATTAAATGATTTCTCTATTTCTTCTTTAAGCACTTCTAAATCTGCCTTATTTCTTGCGCAAGTAATGACATCAAATCCATTTTCAGCAAACTGAAGCACCAAGGCTCTTCCAATACCTTTTGTGCCTCCTGTAATTACTATAAATTTATTCATTGTAAAATTGAATTATCTTTGGTTTGAAAATACGAAACTAAACAATAATCTTGTAGTTCTACAAACTTACGAATTTCATTAGCGTAATGGATTAGAATAATCATCAGTATAACGTTAAAATCCAATTACATTTAAAGAATTGAAACAACTTTTATTGTAAAGAAAATTTTCGTGCTAACTTTAAATTTGAAGATTAAAGAAACAACAACCTTATGAAGTCGATAGGAGCCTATTTTATTTTTTTAGGAAGCATGTTTGTGAGGCGAGAGTCCTTTTCATCCTATTTTAAGCTCACCATTAATGAATGTATTTCCATAGGCTGGAATTCCATATTAATTGTTGCTATTACTTCAACTTTTATGGGTGCTGTAACCACCGTTCAAACTGCATATAATTTAGTTAGTCCATTAATTCAAAATTATGTTGTGGCTCAGGTTACAAGAGAAATGGTTGTTTTGGAACTTGCCCCCACAATTACTGCCATAGTAATTGCAGGAAAAGTTGGTTCTAGCATAGCAGGTGGATTAGGAACTATGCGAATTACAGAACAAATAGATGCTCTTGAGGTAATGGGTGTAAATGCATCATCCTATTTAGTATTACCGAAAATAGTAGCCGCCATGATCATGTACCCACTTCTAGTAATATTAGCTGGTTTTCTTGCCTTATATGGAGGTTATATTGCTGGTACTTTTACAGGTATATTGACGGAAACAGAATACATCTACGGAATTAGAATAGATTTTAATCCATATACAGTGCAGTTTGCGCTTATAAAATCTTTAGTATTCGCCTTTTTAATCGCTTCTATTTCAGCGTTTCAAGGTTTTTTCACCACTGGAGGTGCGCTTGAAGTAGGGCAATCCAGTACAAGTGCTGTAACAAAAAGTTGTATTGCAGTGCTTTTAGCTGACTATGTTTTAGCAGAACTATTATTAAACTAAGCCATGATTGAAATCAATAATATATCCAAATCTTTTGGAGACAATCACGTTTTACAAGATATTTCAGGCAAATTTGAGCGTGGAATCACTAATCTTATAATTGGAGCAAGTGGGACAGGTAAAAGTGTGCTTTTAAAATGTATTGTTGGATTGGTTATACCTGAAGAAGGTGAAGTGCTTTATGATGGAAGAGCATTTTTAAAGGCTGATAAGGATGAGAAATCTCAAATGAGACGTGAAATAGGTATGTTATTTCAAGGAGGCGCATTATTTGATTCAAAAAATATTGAAGAAAATGTAATGTTTCCTTTAGATCTTCTAACCGACATGAAAAAGGATGAAAAGCTTGACCGAGTTAATAATGTTTTGAGCAGGGTTGGACTAGAAAACATCAATAAAAAAATGCCTGCCGAGATTAGTGGTGGACAGAAAAAAAGAGTTGGTATTGCTAGAGCGATTGTAAACGATATTAATTATTTGTTCTGTGATGAACCGAATTCTGGGCTTGATCCAAGAACATCCTTATTAATTGATGAATTGATTCAAGAAATTACCCACGAATTGAACGTAACTACGATAGTTGTGACTCATGATATGAATTCTGTTATGGGAATTGGGGAACATATCATGTATTTAGCAAAAGGTAAAAAATTATGGGAAGGAAATTCTGATAACATACTTACCTCAGGTCAGGAAGATTTAGAGGATTTTATTTTTGCTAGTAAGTTTATGAAGAAGTTGAGGAAGACGCTTTAAGCCCCAAAGCCCCTAACCCCCAAAGGGGGAATTGGAGCCTTGAAATAATTGAATATTGTAAAGGTGAAGGATGTTGGAAGTTGGAAGTTTAGAATAAGGCGGTTAATTGGACGCTTCCATTATGAATGGTTTTCCTGTTTTGGCTTTTTCTACCGATATATTGAAGTATTAGATTTAAATCTCCGATGATTTTTCTTCTTAAGGATAGATTCCATACGTAGTTATCGCCTGCTCTTAAGCCTTCAAACATTTCATAAGCTAATGGACTTTGATTATTCTGTAATTCAGAATCTACACTTACATAACTAAACTTCCCTTCTAAAACACCATTTTGCGATTGAATTAGCTTATTGGCCAACTCAACTGTATTTACCAAAACAACACCACCTGCACTTTCATTAGGACTAAATTTATTTTCATTTTTATATGCCAAACTCACTCTAAGATTATTGCCTCCCTGCCACGAAATTTTAGGATTTACCGAAGTGGTATTAAATTGATAATCTCTTTCCTCCACTACTTCGGAAAATGAAGCGTTTGCAGTTTGTCGATATGCAGCAGAAATATTCCAATCCTGAAATGAATTTAAAAAACCTGCCAATTGGAACATGGTTCTATTCATGCCTTCAAATCCATCAAGCAATAGCTGTTTTCGATTTGAATTAGTCCAAGAAGCTTCTAAAATTGCAATACCTCCCCTATTATACCATAAATTCGATTTCAACATATTACGAGAAGATAGCACTTCAGCCTGATTATTAAATGAAAATGGAGATATCCTTGATGACCATTCATCAAAGGTATTTTTATTGTCCAGACTAGCATGAAAGCTTCCTGAAAACCTTCCCAGATATTGCATAATATTTTCTGATTTAGCCCATGAATTAGGCATATTCCACCTTAACTGATATTGAAGATTATTAATAAAAGCGGTTCGGTAATTATCACCCATAGTTAAAAGCTTTACATAATTTCTATCTCCATATTCTGTTTGGTCCTCAAAAAACTCATTGAGTTCTTGCTCTCCATTTTCATTTAAATCAGACCAAGAGTGAGTACCCAAACCTCTTGCTACTTCCATAAAGAAGTAACTCCTTTGCAAAACTCGACCTGTACCTGTTTGAAAATTTAGATTCTGAATAATGTTATCATTCCAAAGACTTGATTGCCAGTTTAAACCACCTTGAAAATACCTTTCAGATTCCGTTGAATCTATTTCAGTTTGAATTTCTCTTCTTAGCAAGTTGAAAGCAATTTGATTATCATTCCCATATTGAAATGAAGTCTGAAGTTGTGTATTTTGTGCTTTTTCAAATTCCTGAAGATTCCCATCATTTGGTCTTTTATCTACTCTAAATTCATGAGAAATTTTAAAATTCCACTGGTTAGAATCTTGTTTAGTGATGTAGAAACTGTGGCTATCAAAAAACTGAAAACTATTAGCTATTTCATCCGCTATCCGGATTTGATGTTGTTCAGTTTTAAATCTATAACCTGGCTGAATATTAAATTTTGCATATCTTAAATCAGCAGTTGCTTTCTTCCAATCGGTCTGTGTTTCACCATCTTGGCTATTCATCAGAAAGCCATTTAAGGCTATATTTAAATCCCCCTTATTCTGAAATACCACACTATGTTGTGAACCTATCCCAAAGTTTTCTTTATTCCTCAGCCCCATTTCATAGCTAAAGTGTTGAGTTTCATTTTTAATAGAAGAGCCTAATCTTAAAAGATGCTCTTCACCTGCTTGGAATGTTGCTGATTGTTCCATCCCCCAATTTCTATTGAATTCTACATCATAAAATGGTTGTACTGGAGAAAATGTAGAGTCTAAATAATCATACTTAATGAAATATTTGAGTGATAAATTTTTGCGAAAACTCAATTCTTTAGCATTTGATTCATATCCAATGGAGAATGCATTGCCATTTTGTTTTGTATTGTTCTGATTAAAACGATTTTTAACAAATTCGGAACCTGCAAATTCAAAGCTAATTTTTGAATCATCTTTAAAATTATACTTTAGACCGAGATTTATCATACGTTGTTTTTGGGGTAAGGCCACTCGTTTTACTGGAGCATAATTTCCTTGGGGAATACCATCAATTGGTGCTACCCATTCATAGGTCACTCCGTTTTCAGAAGAATTAGCAATACGGTAATCCCCATTATTTTCTCCTACCATTGTAAAATTCAATTGAAAATGAGCTATAGATGGATTTTCTGAAAGCTTAAATATTTGATAATTTTGACCACCTATAACGGTATCAATTTTAGCATAGCGCATTTTATCAAAAGCATAACCTAAGCTGTCAGCAGAAAATATTTCTCCATAAGTAGCATCTGAATCCAGATTAGATAATTTTTGAAAATCGCTCTCCGACAAATCATTCAACTGCCTCCCTGGCTTATCCTTTTGTTGAAAATAACCAAAATTCACCTCCAAATTCCTTATAGACTGCTGATGTTGTAAGGTGGTTACATTTCTGCTATACTGCCTGTCGGAATACTCAAATTCAATTTGAATTCTGCTATATTTTGAAATGTAAATTTTGGAGTTAAAAGTAAGTTCAGCTGCATTATAATCTATAACATAATCATTTTCTAAACCTCTTTCTAAAAGTTTACCATCGAGATATACTTTTTCTGAACCTGCTAATAGAAAAATAAATGGTTCATTAAGATGATTTCTACAATTTAATAAGGATAAACCTGGACCACTTCCCTTACCATCAAAATTTCCACCCCTTCTGGGGGCATTTCCCCTAGCTCTCAGTCCACCAAAACCCCAGCTCAGCATCTGTGCACAGTCCATGAGGGAATGGAAAAATGATGAGGGATTTTGGGTTAGGATTTCGAACTCTGTGCACAAGGTCGAAATGGAACTCCAAAGGGAATTGAATTTTCGACAACTGTCGAAATGTGTGGTTTCTCCTTTGACTGAATGGTCAGTCAGTATATACATGTCAATATTGCATATGTGGGTATATGGTGGTATTGACTGAAAGTGGTGAAAGTAACGGAAGTAACGAAATTACTGGATTGACTGAATTGACCCCAAATACTGAAAGTAGTGAAATGACTGAAAGTAACGAAAGTATCATATTGACTGGATTGATTGAATTTACCTCAAGTATTGGATTGAGTGAATTGACTGAAAGTATTGGAATGACTGAACTGAACGGATGTACTGAAAGTAATGAATTAACTGGATTGACCGTAAGTACTGGATTGACTGTACTGAACGTAAGTACTGGACTGACTGAAATTACCACACTTACTGAATTAATCGTATTGAGTGGATTAACTGTATTTACTGAATTGACCACACTTACTGGATTGACTGAACTAATCGTAAGGACTGTAATGACAGTAAGGATTTGATTGACTGCATTTACTGGATTGACTGTACTGAACGTATTTACTGTATTGACCATAAGTACTGGATTTACAGTAAGTACTGGATTGACTGTACTTACTGGATTGGCCATACTGAACGTAAAGACTGTAAGTACGTCTCATTGA
>QNXU01000222.1 GCA_003973485.1 Bacteroidota bacterium
TTGCTTTATAACTTCTGTTATCATACAAAACCACTTCTAAATTCGATGCATTTTCCACTACATGATTATTAGTGACAATATATCCGTCAGGAGAAATAATTACACCAGAACCTGAGGATTGTCCTTTTCTAGGCTGCGGACTTCCACCACCATGAAATTCCCTAAAATATTTTTCAAAAGGTGACATTCCCCTAGGCATATCTCTTTCTACTTCAGCCTTGATGTGAACCACTCCTTTTGTTACTTGCTCTGCAGCATAAATAAAATTGATTCCTTCTGGAACATTATATTCCGTTTCATCTAAGAAACTTGAAAACCGGGCATTTTCTGATTGAATCTCATCAAAGTTCTGATTATTGGTTGTTGGTGGATTTGGATTTAAATATATATAACCACCAACAGAAATTAACGCACTTAATATGGATGCGAAAATTATTCCGATAAAAAATTGTCTCTTTTCCATCTTTCTATTTCTTTTTAATTTTTTCTACAAACGCAGATTAAACGCTTCTGTTTTGAACCTTATTGTTATAAAACACAAAAAGGGGCAAGACAGCCCCTTTTTAACTTCTTTTGACAAGAATTACTTAATTTGAATTGTTCTTTTCAATTCTTTTTGTTCATCCTTAGGAATTAATATATTCAATATTCCATCTTGATAAGAAGCTTCAATTTTATCCTCTTTTATGTTGTCAGGAAGATGAAATGTTCTTGAAAAAGAACCATATTGAGTTTCTACAGAATGATAGTTTTTCTCATCCTTTTTCTCCTCAAATTTTCTTTCGCCAGATATAGTGATTGCACCATCGCTCATGTTGATGTTGAAATCAGATTTTTTCATTCCTGGTGCAGCTACTGATATCTCGAAAGCATTTTTGCTTTCCGCAATATCAACTTGTGGGGCAAAATGTTGCATCTCTTTACCAATCCCATTGAAGGATTCGTTAAAGAATCTGTCAAGTAAACTTGAAAAACTTCTGTTTTCGTTACTTGGTAAACTTGGGTTATACTTTATAAGTGTCATAGCTTTTATTGTTTTAAGGTTTAACTTTAAATTCTATTAACACTATAGAAAAATCTATACCAATTCGGTTTTAACCCGAAATCAAGACGAAATGTCATTATGAGAAGTATTTATATTGTTATAGGGTGACAAAATGTCTGCAATTGTATATTTTTTAATTTGTTTTGCTGCCAAAATGCATCAAAAAAAATATTTTAAATTTTTTTAAATAAGTGTTTGGAAATAATAAAATAGGCTTGCATATTTGCATTCCCAAACGGGAAAATTCCTCTTTAGCTCAGCTGGTTAGAGCATTTGACTGTTAATCAAAGGGTCCTTGGTTCGAGTCCAAGAAGAGGAGCAAAAGCCTTACAGAGATGTAGGGCTTTTTTTGTGCCCAATTTTTATTTTTGATATAAGTGCATTGGTTTTGAATCAATATGAAAATTTTATTAATCAAAAAAATAGGCGAGCCAAAAACCTTTGACTCACCTACTTCCTAAAAAAGAAATTTAGCAAAATTTATTCCTCATACCCCCAGTCAACACCAGTTTTCAGATCCTTAATAATCAATTTATTGGATTTTAGAATTGCTCTTATTTCATCAACTTGATCATAATTTTTCTCCGCTTTTGCCTTTTTATAAAATTCAAGTAAGGCATCGATGATAGGATCAACTTCAGTTGGCGTTTCCTCTTTTAAGCCCAAGATTTCTACCATAAAAGTTTGGTAAGTATTGGATAGCTTTTCAAAAGTATCTTGGCCAATTTCTCCAAACTTAAGTTGACCAGTATGCAGTGAATTTATTTTTTTCAATAATTCAAAAAGTTGAGCAATGGTTTTGGCGGTGTTAAAATCATCATTCATAGATTTATAACAGCCTTCGCATGCTTGCTCTATTTGGCTAATGGCTTTTTCGTTTTTCTTTCCATCATCATTTTTGAAGCTTAAGCTTTTGATAATTTTTAAACCATTAGCTAACCTTCTATAACCTTTTTGAGCTGCTTTCAATGCTTCATTGCTAAAATCCAATGTGCTGGAATAGTGCGTTTGCATCATAAAAAAGCGGACAGTCATTGGAGAGTATCCTTGGTCTAGCATATCATGGTTTCCGCTAACCAGTTGAGTAGGTAAAAATGAATTGCCTAAAGATTTACTCATCTTTTGACCATTAACCGTAAGCATATTGGTATGAATCCAGTAGTTAACAGGTGATTTACCATTGGCACCTACTGCCTGAGCAATTTCACATTCATGATGAGGAAATTTCAAATCCATTCCACCACCATGAATATCAAAAGTATCCCCTAAATATTTTGTACTCATTACAGTACATTCTAAATGCCATCCTGGGAATCCATCACTCCAAGGAGAAGGCCATCGCATAATGTGTTCTTCCGAAGCTTTTTTCCACAAAGCAAAGTCAAGTGGATTCTTTTTATCGTCCTGACCATCTAATGTTCGAGTATTGCTTTGGAGATCTTCTATTTTTCGGCCACTTAATTTTCCATATTCATGAGCCTCATTATATTTAGAAACATCAAAATAAATAGAGCCATTTTTTTCATAAGCCCAGCCATTTTCCAATAATTTTTTATTGATTTCAATTTGTTCTACAATATGACCAGTAGCAGTTGGCTCAATATCTGGTTCAAGGATATTAAATAAATCCATTACTCTATGGAAACCATTGGCATATCTTTGTACGATTTCCATAGGTTCCACATTTTCGAGTTTAGCTTTTTTGCCGATTTTATCTTCTCCATCATCCGCATCATCCACCAAATGGCCAACATCTGTAATGTTTCTAACATACCGTACTTTATAGCCTAAATGGCGCAAATAGCGGTTAATGACATCAAAACTCATGAACGTTCTAACATTTCCCATGTGGGCATCACTATAAACGGTAGGGCCACAAACGTACATTCCCACGAAGGGAGGATTGATAGGTTTGAAGATTTCCTTCTGTCTTGTTAGCGAGTTTTGTATCTTTAATTCTTTGTCCATAAGGCAAAATTATAAATAAGATTCTCTTTTTAGGCACAAATTCATGATTGAATTTATACTTCTATACTAATAATATGTAAATCTGTTAAGCCAGACTATTTGTTTTGCTCAATTATTTACTCTAAATTTGCAACAAAGTTAGTAAAACAAGATCACGAGGGGGCTTTTAAGTCCCCTCTTTTTTATCGTAGAATGATAGGTTTAGACGAAAAAATAAAAGCTTATTTAGAAGAAATTATCACAGAGCCGCAATATTTTATTGTGGATATTGTGATTAGTGGAAACGATAAATTAAAAATCGTTGTACTACTGGATGGAGATGAAGGAGTTTCAATTGATTATTGCGCAAGCGTAAGTCGTCAGTTGGCACACCGAATGGAAGAAGATGAAGTGTTAGAAAAGGCTTATGTGTTGGAGGTTTCTTCACCAGGTCTTGATCACCCTTTAACTAACCTTAGGCAATATTTAAAAAATGTTGGCAGGAAGGTTAAGGTAGATACCAAAGATGGAAAAGCTATTAGGGGGGAACTTTTGGAAGCAAAAGAAGACTTTATTCTTGTGAATCAGGAAATAAAGGAAAAAGGAAAAAAGAAAATAAAGTTAGAAGAAACGAAAGTTTCATTCGAAAATATAGACAAAACAAAAGTCTTGGTTTCATTTAAGTAACATGGACACATTAAATCTAATAGAATCGTTTGCCGATTTTGCAAGGCAAAAAAATATCGACCGTCCCACCATGATTCGCATCCTGGAGGATGTGTTTAAAACCATGATTCGTAAAAAATACGAAACGGACGATAATTTTGATATTATTATAAACGCAGACAAGGGTGACCTTGAAATCTGGCGTTTCCGCGAGATTGTGGATGATAATTCAGAAGACATCTGGGATCATGATAAAATCAGTTTGACTGAAGCCAGAAAAATAGAACCTGATTTCGAAATTGGTGAAGAAGTTGCCGAGGAGGTTGAATTAGAGCACTTTGGAAGAAGGGCGGTAACAACTGCTCGTCAGACGCTTATTCAGAAGGTAAAAGACCTTGAGAAAGATATTTTATTTAATAAATACAGTGAGCTTGTTGGTGAAATTATAGCTGGTGAAGTTTACCAAATCCTTAGCCGAGAAACATTGTTAACAGATGCGGACGGTAACGAGTTGGTATTGCTGAAATCAGAGCAAATCCCAAAAGATAGATTTAGAAAAGGAGATTCAGTTCGTGCGGTTGTCCACAGAGTAGAAATGCAAAATGGAAATCCTAAAATAATACTTTCCAGAACTTCTCCAGTTTTCTTGGAAAGATTGTTCGAACAAGAAGTGCCTGAAGTTTATGACGAATTAATTACAATTAAGAAAATTGTAAGAGAACCAGGTGAAAGAGCTAAGGTGTCAGTTGAGTCCTATGATGATAGAATTGATCCAGTAGGTGCTTGTGTAGGGATGAAAGGTTCAAGAATTCATAGTATTGTTAGGGAATTACAGAATGAAAACATTGATGTAATTAACTATACTGAAAACATGGAGCTTTATATTCAGCGTGCTTTAAGCCCTGCAAAGATAAGTTCTATGAAAATAGACGCAGAGAATAAGCGAGTTTCAGTATATTTGAAACCTGATCAGGTATCTTTGGCAATTGGTAAAGGAGGTCAAAACATCAAATTGGCTAGTAAGTTGGTTGGAATGGAAATAGATGTATTCCGTGAATTGACTGATGCTGAGGAAGAAGATGTATTGATCGATGAATTCAATGACGTATTGGAAGATTGGGTTATTGAAGAATTGAAGAAAGTTGGGCTTGACACCGCCAAAAGAGTGTTGGAATTAGGAAGAGAAGAGTTGGTTAGAATGACCGACTTAGAAGAAGAAACAATAGACGAGATATTTAAAATATTTAGTCAGGAATTTGAGTAAGAGTTTTAATACTCAGGTTCAATAATTTTTTAGCAGAATACAAAGCATTTATGTCAGAAGAAAAAATGATGCGACTCAGCCTTGCGGCAAGAAAATTGAATGTAGGTTTATCTACAATCACGGACTTCTTGGGCAAAAAAGGTTATGAGGTGGATAGTAAACCAAACTCCAAAATTACCGAAGAGCAATTTGGAATGCTCGCAAAAGAGTTTGCCTCCTCTGCACAAGAAAAAGAGGAAGCGTCCAGTTTGTCCATTGGTAAAAAGCATAATAGCAATGTAGTTGTCGATTCAGATTCGGATATCGATGATAGTAACGATGACGAAGAAAAAGTCTTGATTAAAAATGCAGGAGAGGGCAAAGAGAAAGTTTCTCAACCCGAACCTAAGCCTGCCGATCAGCCAACTGCTAAAAAAGAAGAGTCTAAAGATGAGGTTTATAAATCTGAAAGCCCTAAGTTATCAGGTCCGA
>QNXU01000235.1 GCA_003973485.1 Bacteroidota bacterium
AAAAAATATTAGAAATGATTGTGTCCAAGATCTAAAAACTAAGATAAGTATAAAAATTATTCCTAATAGTGCAGGAACAATAATGGGAGTTATATTAAACTCCACTGACATAACGGAAGAAGTTAATCTTGAAAAAAGAATTAGAATTTCTGAAAAAAAATTAGATGACATTGCATTTATAAATGCCCATGAAGTGAGAGCCCCTTTGGCAAGTATATTGGGCTTACTCAATTTGCTTGATTTTGAGTCTGTGAATGATAATAGTAAAGTCATCCTAAATCATTTAAAAAAATCAGCTAACGAGCTGGAGAAAATAATTCATAAAGTATCAGAGAGTTCTTATTTACCTGATACAAACTCAAATAAGTCTGCTTAACACACCTAAAACTTTTGCAATGAAAAACTTTTTACTAATGCCCCTTATTGTGCTATTTTCTTATGCCGTAAATGCGCAAAGTTTAGACAAAATTAGAATAATGTGTTCGGATGAAATTGATCCTACAACTTATAATGGCAAGTTATCCCCGGAAGAACTAAAAGAGCAAATTGCCGCATTAGGTTTCAGATATATTGAAAATGGAAAAGTAAAATATCATAAAGAACTCATTGTTTATGATTGTAATACAGGAAACATAAAGTTTACTGCCATTTTTGATGAAAACAGATTAGTTAAGGAGTTTGTACTTTATGGGGCAGATGAAAAACCAGCCAAAGAAATGTTTTTCTCCAAAGGCAATCAATCAGACAAGGTTAATCTTACATTCAATTACAAAGGCCAACAACTTCCTGCCTATCCTATTGGGGAGACCAAAGTTTATAATGCGGGTAAACTAAAACAGCAAATTCAATTTAGCGAAAAAGGCGAACTACCATTTGTTACTAGGTATAATGAAAATTTGAAAAAAATTGCTGAGGGTTCAGCTTTTATTTCAGGAAATATTCAAGAAGAATGGAATATTTTAAAAAGAGGTGAGTGGAAATATTTTAAAGAGGGAAAATTATTAACAAGCAGTGTTTATGACAATTCTGGAAAAGAAATAATTGTTAAGAGCTTCCAGAATGGCGTTTTAGAAGAGGAGCAGAAGATCTTGGCAAATGAGAAAATTGAAAAAACGCTTTATTATCCAAATGGTAAAATTAAAGAAAACGGACAGCTTATAGGGTCAACTAAAATTGGGGTCTGGGAAAATTATGATATCCAAGGACAACTCAAACAAAAAACAGAATATTTAAAGGGGAAGCAAACTTCAATAATGCTGTATGAAGATGATAAACTTATCAAAAAGATGAAGTTGATAAATGAAAGTGAAGAACTTTTAGGTTCTTTAGCAACTTTAAATAACGTTTTTGAAGTTGAAACCTTCCATTCAAATGGAGAAGTTAAAACTCTTGGATTTGAATATCAAAACAATACAGTGGGGGTGTTAGAAAGCTATAACAATAAAGGCGATTTGATTGAAATATCGAAATTTGATAATCAGGGTAAAAAAATTAACAGCCTCGATGCAGATGTTTATGTGAGAATGAAGCAAAAGGAAAAGCAAATCAATGCAGAGCTATTAGTTGCTGAAACTACTCATCCAGAAAATACAAACAGGCTCAATCAAATTGAATCCCTTTCTCAGTCGCTATCAATTGATTTTGATAGTCCAATGATTAATTATAATTACGTAGATGACTATCAAGTCACCCTCAAAAACATAAAAGAACAAACCCATCAATTTGGAGAATTGACAAATACCATAGCTTGGTATGACTCATTGCTAAATTATACGTTAGATTTTACTAATCAAGTTTGGGCATACTCACATGATTTATTCGAAACAGAACTATATTTAGAAAAACAGATCGCTTTAAACCATATTGACAATAATATTTCTACTTTTACTCAGTCACACACAAAAACAGAAAAAAGGCTTTTTGGAGAAAAGATAGTTGTTATAAATGAGCAGGAAGAAGTTTATAATTTTGTTGTAAATGAAATTTATAAAGATTTAAATTATAACATTGAAGAAGCAAAAGATAAATATAAGGTCAAAAAGCACTTAAATGAATTCGATCTATTACTAAAGAATGCTTCAATTATAATTAATCAACCCGATAATAAATTCAGAGAGTCTTTTGAACAAAGCCAATCAATTAATGACAAAAAGCAACTTTTTTTAACGGTCAGATGAAGCAACTTTTATTTTTAGTATTTACTTTTTTGATAAATTTCTCGCTTTTAGGGCAATATGCACCTTCAATTGCAACCGCTAGGCCTGGTGCAGCTAATGGCTCAGGAACTGTGGGGAAAGGTATTATGCAATTTCAAGCAGGAGTTCAATTCGATCAAGTTAAAGATATGAGGGATTCTTCTGAATGGTATACAGAAAACATATCCGAAAATCTAGTGATTCGATTTGGAATTAGAGAGCGTCTAGAAATTAGTGCTGTAATTAACCATATTAATTCTACAGAATTTTTAAGTGAGAGTGAGGGCTCGGTTTTAAGAAATGGGTTAAATACTAGTTTGTTGAGAATAAGAACAAAAGTCACAGAAAATATGGCCTTTCAGGTTGGAGTAGAAACAAAAATTAGAGGTATAGATTATCAAATTGATTATTTGGCTCCTCGTTTCCGCTTGATGTATAATACTATGCTAGGAGAAAACGCTAGTCTTACTACCAACCTTGGGGGTGTTTGGAATGGAAACGACAGCAAGCCAAGTGGCTTTTATGTATTTAGCTATGCATTAACACTTGCACCCAAATTATCTTTAGTAGCTGAAGTTTATGGAGACTTTATAAGATCAAAAGTCAATAATTATTTTGATGTTGGGCTTGGTTAAAATATTAACAAAGATATGTTAGTGGATATCAACGGAGGCTGGGGAGAGAACTTCCCATACAAAAGTTATTTTCTTACTGCTGGTATTTCCTATCGCATGATTACAAAATTCAGACCTTCAGCTCAAGAGCCGAAAAAGCCATAAAATCATGCGCTTATTAATAAGTCTTTTTCTAATTATATTTTAATACACCGCTATAGCTCAAAATTTGGAACGACTGGTTTTTTCTGGAGGTAAAAACTTTATCGGTAAAGATGTTATTCAATTTGAATATGGGCTTAATTTCGAAAAACAAATTAAAAGCCTAAATGCAATTGATCAGCAATTATCACAATATGGATTGGTAAAATATGGTGTTTTAAATAATTTAGATGTATCCATTAGTTATAATTTTGCACAAGAAAAAACCTTTGTTTCCGATCAAATGAGACGTGCAAACGGATTGTCAACCATTGCTTTTGGTGTTAAGAAAAAGATAAGTAAGAATTACTCTTTACAATCCAATGTGGGTTTTTCCGACAATGAAATGGGAAATGTAAGTGGAAGTTTTCAGCTCTTTGCCATTTCTGAACACCCTATCGATAACTTTTTAGCTTGGGAAAACAATCTTGGTCTCTCATGGCCTAACGGAAGTCCACAAGCTAATTTGATGTATTTATCGGGGCTTACTTTTACTTTTCCTAAACCTTTTGATATTATAATTGAATACTATGGCCAATATAACCCCACGGCTTGGAATAATTATGCAAATATTGGTATTGGCTATTATTTTACTCAAGACTTAATGCTTGAAGCATATACTGGCTATGGCAATACTTTAAATCAACAAAGCCTTTTCTATTCCATAAATTTTTATTGGCGTCTCGTTCCGCAATATTATTTTAAAAAATAAAAGATGTATTTCTACTTGATTAGAACTAATTTTTAATTCTAATCGTTTTGTTTATTCAAAATTTAAAAAAGATTAGCCCTATCTTTGTAACTACATATAATTAATTAACAATATAAATGGCAGTCGCAGTAAAAGAAAACCTTAAGATTCGTAAAAAAGGAACATGGAAAAAAGAAATTAGTTTTGCAATAGTTCATCTTTTACCATTAGGCGCAATATGGACTGGCGCTACGTGGTTCGATTGGGCAGTATGTGCCTTTCTTTATATTTGGCGAATGTTTTGGGTTACAGGAGGATATCACCGATATTTTGCCCATAGAAGCTATAATACTTCTCGTTGGTTTCAGTTTTTAATAGCGTTTTTTGCACAAACCTCCGCTCAAAAAGGAGCCTTGTGGTGGGCCTCACATCACCGTCATCACCACAGAAATAGTGATACCTTAAAAGATCCACACAGTATGTTGCATTTTGGATTTTGGTATTCACATGTAGGATGGATTATTGGGTCGGATTTTAAAAAAACAGATTTTAAAGTAATTTCAGATTATAGCAAATACCCAGAGTTAAGATGGTTAAATAAAAATTACTTGGTTCCCCCTGTAGTTTTAGCTTTGACTGTAATGGCTTTAGGCGGAATAGTAAACGGAGGAAGTATTTTAGCCATGTTTACAACTGCTGGATTCTCCACATTATTTATAGGCTTCTTTTTAAGCACTATTATTTTATATCATGCTACTTTTTCTATCAATAGCATCATGCACAAATTTGGAAGGCAGCGTTATGAAACGGGAGACGAATCCAGAAACAGTGTTTGGTTAGCTTTATTAACTTTGGGAGAAGGATGGCATAACAACCATCACTATTATGAGACATCAGCCAGACAAGGCTTTTTTTGGTGGGAAGTTGATTTAACTTATTACGGATTAAAATTTATGTCAATGATTGGTTTGATTTGGGACTTAAAACCGGTGCCGAAACACATCAAACAATCAAGAAATAAAGAGGAGGCAAAAGAATTAAAGGAGCAATTCAAAAAACAAGTTGCATAATTTTAAAATTTTTTTTGAATTGCTATTGTATTTTAAAAACAGCCTATTAAATTTGCAATCCCATTCGGGGAAAAGCGAGAGTAGCTCAGCTGGTAGAGCGCAACCTTGCCAAGGTTGAGGTCGCGAGTTCGAACCTCGTCTCCCGCTCAAAAAACGGAATAAGTGAGCTTCATTGCTCACTTATTTTTTTGACACCTACAAATCATTCTAGCCGGGATGGTGAAATTGGTAGACACGCAAGACTTAAAATCTTGTGAGCATTAGCTCGTGCGGGTTCAAGTCCCGCTCCTGGCACAAAAACCTCACAGAAATGTGGGGTTTTTTGTTTTTAGGCAATTTCAATAAATATTGAATCTCTATTGGATCAAGAAATAATTCTGGATCAATCTGAAAACCTGGGGAGAAGTATGGATCAATCTGAAAACCTGGGGAGAAGTATTTTTTAAGCATAGATTTTTGAGAGTCTGAAAAGGAAAAAGGATACATTTTTCACACCTCTGAATTGGGAGCGAAAAGCTTTGATCTTAGCATTGAATGATTCGGCTGCTGCATTGGTGCTTCTTCTTTCAAAGAAGTTCAAGATCGTTTGATAATAATGGTTTTGTATTGTCCTAGATACGGTATTGAAGCTTTTAAATCCTGCTTTTTCTACTTGATCATACCATCTGGCCAGTTTGAGATAGGCAACGCCCTTGTCTTTTACAGTGTGATAGATATGTCCCAATTTCTGAGCCAGATCATATGCTTTTGACAGCTCAGGGTAATATTTGAACAGTAATTCTGCTCTCCATATCTGTGAGGGCGACCATTTGTCCTTATTCTTGAAAAGAAGATATCTGCTTCTTGCCAACAGCTGCTTGTGCGTGTCACCATT
>QNXU01000236.1 GCA_003973485.1 Bacteroidota bacterium
AATCAAAATATTGATTTTCAAGTGCAAACAATACGGACTTTTCCTTCAAAAAGGCTTGCACTTGCTGAAAAACTATTATACTATAATCACTGCCAATATAGATAGGAAATTCTTTTTTGTTATTTAATCTGTTTTTAAGCAAGCCCTAATTTAACCACAATAGAAACAAACACATAAGAAAATAACCAAGGTTATTTGTGAGATACCTCAATTTCTTAATAGAGGTAAAAGTTAAGTTGTATAAAATATGTAGAGTGTCAGTTATATGATTTTTGTGGTCTCAAAATAAAAGATAGGTGACTGTTTTAATTTTATATTTATATAAAATCTATTGTGTTCTTTTGTTTCTATTGTGGTAAAAAAATGCCCGTAATTTTTTTGGTGTAATATATCTTAACTGCAAAAGCATTAAGAACATGATTTATATTTTTCTCTAAATATTGACTTTAAAAATGATGCTGATTGTTCCAAAATCACAATTCTAATTAAGTCAGAATCAATTTATGAAAATTTAAAATTCATATTTAAACTTAAATGTCATCTTGTCAGTGAACTATCATTTGGCAAACTCCTTGTTCACCTTTGCTGAAAATTAGATAGAATAACATTTTACAGTTATGGCTAAAGAAGAATTAGACGAAAAAGATTTGAATAAAGAAGCAGAAACTGCTGAAGATATAAAAGACGAACATACTGCTGAGCAAGAAGCAGAGGATAATAGATCTGAAGAGGAAAAGCAGGCTGAGGCAGAAGCTCAGGCTAAAGATGAAGAATTGTCAGATTTGGAGAAATTGGAAATAGAACTGGCAGAGTCTAAGGATAAATTCCTACGACTCTATTCTGAATTTGAAAACTTTAGGAGAAGAAATGCAAAAGAGCGTTTAGAATTAGTAAAAACCGCTTCTGAAGAATTGATTTCCGATCTTTTGCCAGTAATGGACGATTTCGAAAGAGCTGAGAAATCTTTTGAAGATCAGGCCGATAATGAAGGCTTTATAGAAGGATTTTCTTTAATCAAAAATAAGTTTGAGAAAACCCTAATCAACAAAGGCTTGAAAGCTATGGACAGTGAGGCAGGAATTGAGTTCGACCCTGAAATTCATGAAGCTATCACGAAAATACCTGCTCCTGATGAAAAATTAAAAGGAAAAGTAGTAGATGTAGTAGAAAAGGGATACTTATTGAATGATAAGGTAATCCGTTTTGCAAAAGTAGTTATAGGAGAATAAGAATAGCCTATGTGGCAATTCAACAAACCGAATAACTATTGGATATTTAATGCGAAATAAAAGCATTTATGTTTTTAATGATTAGATTTTAAATAAGATGGCTAAAAGAGATTATTACGATATACTAGGTGTTAGCAAAGGTGCTTCGGAAGCAGAAATAAAGAAGGCTTACCGAAAAGTAGCCATCAAGTTTCACCCTGATAAAAATCCAGACAATCCTGAAGCAGAAGACAAGTTCAAGGAAGCTGCTGAAGCTTACGAAGTATTGCGTGATCCGCAGAAACGTCAGCGTTATGATCAGTTTGGTCACGATGGCGTAAAAGGCGGAGCAGGCGGCTTCGGTGGTGGCGGAATGAATATGGAAGATATCTTCTCTCAATTTGGCGACATCTTCGGTGGTGGCGGAGGTGGCGGTTTCGAAAGCTTCTTTGGTGGAGGCGGTGGAGGCCGTAGAAGCCGGGGAAGAAGAGGCTCTAACCTTAGAATTAAACTTAAGCTAGATTTGAAAGAAATTGCCCACGGATGTGAAAAGAAAATCAAGGTAAATCGCTTGGTTTCAGCCGATGGCGTTACTTATAAAACTTGTGATACTTGTGGCGGTTCTGGTCAAGTAAGAAGAGTGACCAATACTATGCTTGGGCAAATGGTTTCAGCCAGCACATGCCCTACTTGCCATGGTTCAGGCAAATTTATTGATAAAAAACCACCGCATGTTGATAATACTGGTCTTCAATCAAAAGAGGAAGTTATCAGTGTGAAAATTCCAGCAGGTGTTACGGATGGCATGCAATTATCCATGTCGGGCAAAGGGAATGAAGCCCCAATGGGTGGCCCAGCAGGGGATTTAATCATCCTGATAGAAGAGATCGAGCATGATGTATTGAAGCGTGATGGCAACAATATCATTTATGACCTTTATGTAAATTTTGTAGATGCTGTTTTAGGAACTACAGTAGAAGTGCCGACTATAGACGGAAAAGTAAAAATCAAAATTGAAACAGGTACTCAATCTGGTAAGATTTTGAGATTAAGAGGCAAGGGAGTTGGTGATGTAAATGGATATGGTAGAGGAGATCAATTAATTCATGTGAATGTATGGACTCCGAAGAAAGTTTCTGATGACGAAAAAGAAATGCTGGAAAGCATGAGAGCTTCGGATAACTTTAAACCTAATCCAACAAAAGCAGATAAAGGCTTTTTCGATAGAGTGAAAGAGTTTTTTAATTAAAGCCTTATCTTAAATAATGCACAAGCGGACGCTTGCGCAATTTGAATATAGCAATAAACTAAACCACTATTCTATAAAGAGTAGTGGTTTTTTATTTTAAGGAACAACCTATTGAACAAGCCCTCCGTAATAGGGTCATTATGGCTAAGGCTTTATCTCAAATATTATTTTTCGCTTCACTCTCCTTAATTGCTTCAACTGTAGTGGGGCAAGAATTGCATAAGCATTTTGAACTTGCTGAATCAGAAGGAATCGATAAAATTGAACTAAAAATTTCTACCAAAGCGGGAAAATCTTTTTTAAATGCTGTTGATGAAGTGCAACCCTTATTAATATTAGGAGCTTCAGAAAATGATGTAGCGGCCAGCTCCTTCAAAATAGAGCAAATAGAGAACACTCAAAAGGTTGATGCAGAGCTAACCTGCAAAAGCCATATAGGATTAAACTTCACCGAATCAGTAGCCAATAATTTTTTTTCAACATCTGATCAAGTCCACGATATCTGGCAAATCAATCTTTCGGAACATCAAGCTTTTAATTTGAATTTAAGTTATTTGATGGGGGAAGCAAATATAGATTTGAGCAGATTAGCAGTAGAACGTTTAAAAATCAATTCTGGAAGTGCGGATGTTAAATTATCCTATAAAGATGGTATTATGAATAGTATTGCCATGGACACTTTTTTTGTGAAAGTGAATTTTGGCAATATTGAAGTAAAAGATTTGAACTATGCTTTAGCAAAAGAAATTATAGCTGAAGTGGGTTTCGGAACCATTTCCATTGATTGCGGCTCTGATTGGAAAATGAATAGTAGGGTTTCAGCTTCAGTAGGTGCAGGCACTCTAAATGTAATTTTACCACCTGAAGAAATACCCGTTCTCATCAGGATAAACAACTCTCCACTTTGTAATATAAAAATGGCTGAAAATTTTGAAAAAATCGGCCACAATACCTTTGGCAACCAAGCCTACATCAACAATCCTAATGAAAGCATGGAATTTTTACTTGATGTGGGGATGGGGAGTATAGCTTTTAAGAATCGATAAATTTATATTTGTTCACCGACTAATCGCTTAAGAGTTTGCTTTAACCAAACTAGGTTTCCATAATTAATGCTTAATTCATGTAAGCTTGCCATTGCACCAAAACAAAACGGTGAAGTTTTTTTCTTTTATCAAATTTCCTCAAGAAACCATATTCATAACAAAAAAGATACACATCGCCTTTTTCATTTTTCCAATAATTTGTAAAATATTTCGGATCGAAACCTTCTTTTAACAGCATTTCTTCCCTTATAGTTGTTACGCCATCTTTATTGAATTGCTTTAAGATTTTCCTATTGAGTTTCAACTGTTTGTCCACCTTTTCAAATAATGATTTAGGCGTCTTCTTTTTTTCCTGATATTGATAAGCACTTTTACAATAAGGATCACAAAATATTTTATCCACCCGACCACTTAATGGCTCATTACAGTATTTACATTTTAATATTGTTGTCATAAAAGTATATTATACGAATAATATACGTATAAATATACTGTTAATTTTGATTACCGACAATCAAAAATCGTTTTTAGGATCTGAATAAATTTTAAATTTATGGATTTACAAAAACAGATCACGCTCAAACACTTACTTATTAACAATGAAAAGAAAATTGGTATACAGTTTTATCCTGACAAAGTCATACAAGCTTTGATAAAATCTTTACCAGAAGTAAAATGGAGTTCAAAATTTCAGATGGTTTATTTATCGAATACTCAACAGAATTTCCATACCATATTGAAGACATTTAAAGGAGTTGCATGGATAAACATGAAGTATTTCGCTCGAAATAAACCAGTAAATACTTATGGAGAGGAGTTAAAAATTGATGATTTAAGAAAGAAATACCCTAAAATACCAGAATCCTATTTTCAGAAATTAGAGCTGAAACGGTACGCTTTAAAGACAGCAGAAAATTATACAGCTTGCTTTGAACGCTTTAGAAGGCACTTTCCAACTAGGAAATTAATGAGTATAGACGAAACTGACATTAAAAATTACCTGAAAGGACTAGCCCAAAGAAAATACTCTGATTCTTTCGTCAATCTATCTATAAATAGTATCAAATTTTATTATGAAGTGGTGGAAGGAATGCCTAATCGATTTTATGATATTGAGCGTCCAATGAAAACCGAGCGTCTACCTGAAATTTTAAGCAAAGAAGAAGTCATAGCAATGATTAATAAAACCTTTAATATTAAACACCAATGCATAATTAGTTTATTATATTCTTCAGGACTAAGGAGAGGTGAATTATTGAATCTAAAATTGAGCGATATAGATGGTAAGCGGATGACGATAAGAGTAGAACAAGGAAAAGGGAAAAAAGACAGATACAGTATATTGAGTGAAAAACTTCTTTTAAAATTACGATTATACTACAAACAGTATAAGCCAATTCATTACTTATTTGAGGGAAAAAAAGGACTGCAATATAGTGGGAGTAGTATTCGGCAAATAGTTGCTAAAGCTGCAAAAAATGCCAATATAAACAAAACAGTACGACCTCATATGCTCCGACATTCCTTTGCTACACATTTACTTGAAGCTGGCACCGACTTACGTCACATTCAACTGCTATTGGGACATAATTCAACAAAAACCACTGAAATTTACACTCACGTTGCAACTGACACTTTTAAAACAATTAAAAATCCACTAGATTGCACATAAAACTATAAAAGATATAGTGACAACTTTTATGTCACTATCGAAATGTTGTATTTAATTCCTTTCTTAAGATTATTCTGCTAGTCAGTTGGTAGAAAGAGGGTATAAAAATCGGATTGATTAGCCTTGAAAAGGCCTAAGTTTTTCGGGCGAGCCGTGGAAGCAGTCTGCTTCTAAACGGTAAAGACCGTT
>QNXU01000039.1 GCA_003973485.1 Bacteroidota bacterium
TTCAGGTTTTGAAAACCTAGAAGGTCTAAAAGTACAACATACAACAAGTAAAATGGACAATTTAGACCAAGAACAATTTAGAGGACAACTCTCCACCGTTGGAGAGGGAGGAAAGCGGAATTGGATCTATCCCAAAAAACCAAAAGGGATTTTTCATAATTACAGAAGGGTTTTGGCTTGGTTGCTCTTAATTCTATTTTTTGCGGGTCCTTTCATTAAAATTGGAGGACATCCTTTACTGTTATTCAATATATTTGATCGTCAGTTTGTGATTTTAGGAAGTGTTTTCTGGCCACAAGATACTCACCTGTTAATTTTCCTATTACTGATATTTGTAGTCTTTATTTTGCTCTTCACTGTAGTATTTGGAAGAGTCTGGTGTGGCTGGGCTTGCCCGCAAACCGTATTTATGGAAATGGTTTTCCGAAAAATTGAATACTGGATTGAAGGAGATGCTAACCAACAAAGAAAACTAGCTAAAGCTCCATGGACTTGGAACAAAATCTGGAAGAAAACGGCCAAACAAGGAGTATTTCTGCTCATTTCCTTTTGGGTTTCTCATACATTTATGGCTTATCTAATTGGAATCGGTGAAATGACTGAGGTCATCCAAGCAGGCCCGCAAGCAAATTGGAGTGCTTTCACAGGATTATTGGTATTTACAGGGATTTTCTATTTTGTATTTTCCTATTTCAGGGAACAAGCTTGTACAGTAGTTTGCCCGTATGGAAGATTACAAGGTGTTTTCCTCGATAAAAAATCCATAGTGGTGATTTATGATTGGTTGAGAGGCGAACCAAGAGGGAAATTAAAGAAGAATGAACCTCAAGCTGATAAAGGCGATTGCATTGATTGCAATTTGTGTGTGCAAGTTTGTCCTACAGGTATTGACATCAGAAACGGGACTCAAATGGAATGCGTGAACTGCACCGCCTGCATTGATGCTTGTGATGAAGTAATGACAAAAATTAATAAACCAAAAGGACTAATTCGCTTTGACTCTGAAGATGGCGTAGAGAAAAAGAAGAAAAAGCTGATTACTCCAAGGGTTATGG
The DNA here is from genome assembly GCA_003973485.1 of Bacteroidota bacterium. GTDB lineage: Bacteria > Bacteroidota > Bacteroidia > Cytophagales > Cyclobacteriaceae > Marivirga. The sequence goes on from QNXU01000039.1 coordinate 1,056, forward strand.
CTTACTCTGTAGTTTTGGCTATTTTGGTTGGCGCAATGGGATTTTTATTGGTGGGCAGAGCTCCAATTGAAGTTACTATGACTCGAACTCCTGGCTCTATTTATCAGATTAAAAATGATTCTATTATTAGCAATATGTATCAAATGGAGATGATTAATAAGTCCTTTGATCCTATGAATCTGACTTATAAGGTGAAACCGAAATCAGCTTACTTATTTTTCCCATCAGGACCAATTGAGGTTTTGGAAGGCCAGGAAAAAGATGAGGTTTATGTTTTTGTGGAAATGACTAGAAGAGAATTTGCAAAAATAGATGAAAAAATCCAAGTTGAAATTTACCGAGATAATGAATTAATCCAAACCATTGATTCAAGATTTCCTGGACCTAACACTTTTAGTAGAAAATAATCATGAACTGGGGAAATAAAATAACATTAGTATTTATAGGATTCGTGATTCTGATCGTTTCCATGGTCATTTTCAGTACACAGCAAGAGTTCGACATTGTGGAAGAGAATTACTATGAAGAAGAAATAGCCTACCAAGGAAAAATAGAGGAAATCCAAAATGGAAATAACTGGAATGGAGTAGTTTCGATAAAGCAGGAAGGCAACAATCTGGCCTTGAAATTTGAAGGAGCTGAAAAGGTAAATGGTAAAATTCAATTTTATAGACCAGCAGATGCAGATTTAGATTTTTTTGTTCCCATCAGTGAGGAATTGAACATTCCAATTGAAAAATTTAAGGCAGGCAGCTGGAAAATTTCTTTTAACTGGGAAATGGATGGCAAAAGATATTTTAAAGAGGAACAAATTTTTATTCAGCGTTAAAAAATGATCTGGGCAGCACTAAGCATAGGTTTATTAGGCGGGATACATTGCACTTTTATGTGTGCCCCATTAATGCTGGGCTTATTCCGAAATCAATCCATGGCTTGGGGATTTGCTGCTTACCAAACTGGTAGGATTGTCACTTACATCATTTTAGGTTTAGCTTTAGCTTTTGTTGGGGAAAGTTTATCCATCTTAGGTTGGCAAAATAGTCTCTCCATCATCATGGCCATTTTCATAGTTTATTTTTATGTATTGCCTGCTCGTTTCAGGTTTTTAAAGTTTATCAATAAAATCGAATCAGTTCCCTATCAAAAAGTAAAAGATGGATTCAAAAAATTTATAGGCAAGCAAGATATTCTCTCCAGATTTTCAATTGGTCTGCTAAATGGACTTTTACCATGCGGGCTAGTGTACTTAGCACTTTTAAGCTCCTTTGCTACCGAAACCATAATGGATTCTGTTGTGTTTATGGCTGTTTTCGGACTTGGCACACTACCTTGGATAGTAGGAAGCGTTTGGGCTGGAAAAGTTACTTTCAGAAAATTAAACGGAATTACTCAGAAGTTAAGACCTGCCTTGGCCTTAACACTTGCTTTATTCTTATTCTTGAGAGGACTGGAAGTGCAATTTATTCATATTCCGCTTCCTGATTTAGGACAGGCACAAACTACCATGGATATTCCAATTTGTGGGGAGAGGTGAGAAAGTAAAATTTTCCATAATCTACTCTAAACCTTTTCCAAAGTTCTAAACTTTGGAAAAGTTGAAGCTAGCTTGGTGCTGTTGTGAATTGCTTTCGAAATTGTATCTTATGAGATGATTCACAGGTTACCACGCCATAAAAAGCTGGTAACCTGTTTGTTATGGTTAAAATTAGAATTGTAAAAAATAGCTCCAATCCTTCCAACTTTTGAAAAGTTGGAAGGATTTTTTTATCCTGATTCTCAAGCTGGCTAAGGAACTTTTCCAAAGTTGATTTTGCCAATATCATCTAAAGTTAAATTTAATCTGCTCAATTAATAAGATTGAACTTTGGAAAAGTTTTTAATAACCTACCTGAGTTTAGAATCCAATTCAACTTTTCCAAAGTTTTAGAAATGGAAGTACTTCAAAATAACTCCAACTGCTCAAATTAGCTAAGGAACTTTTCCAAAGTAAGTTTAGCCCATTTCAGAAAAATTTGAAGTAACCTATTCAATTATTAAGACTGAACTTTGGAAAAGTTTTGATGGTGCAGAAATTTTAAAATAATTCTAATTGTTGAGCAGGCCTTTGATTTTCCGTTTGCTTTGTCCCATGAAATATTTCCATCATGCCAAATTGCCTATCTGTAATATGCATAATGCAGACTTTTCCTTTATCGGGCAGTATGTTTTTCACTCTTTTTATATGGACATCCGCATTTTCACGACTGGCACAAAAACGAGAATAAATGGAAAACTGAAACATGGCAAAGCCATCATCCAATAAATTCTTACGGAATTTAGTAGCAATTTTCCGATCCTTTCGGGTTTCTGTCGGTAAATCAAAAAACACCATCACCCACATACTTCTATATTGGTTAAGCCTTGAAAAATGATTAGCGTCCATATTCAGGATAGATAATTTTCCTGCTTACGCCCACAAAACAATCAAAAAGCGAACTGGTCGTTCGACTAGCCGCCACCATTAACGGACTTCTACTTCCGTCAATAAAAACATCCATTGCCGCAATACTTAATAATTCTGATTTAAGGACAGTATTCAATTCTGAATAATCGTCCTCATTTTCTACTATATGCGCCACTATCAAATCCACATAAGGGCGATAAGGCTCCATTAAATCATCTGCCAAGCAAAAAGGATTATATTTGTTCCTATGCCAAATCCCCAAAACGGTCAACATGCCCGAACTTACAATCGCTCTGGCAATAATAGCTCTTAAAATAGCATAGCCATAATTCAATAAATTATTGGGAGGAATTCCGTGTTGCTCGCGGTTAAAATCTTCTATATCAAAAAGAGATTGCCAGTAAACGGCAGCTGCTTGAGCCTCATGATTACCGCTATCGCCTGATTGTACATTTCTTGCCAGATATTCCAGTCTTACAGCATCAATTCCTCTTTCCTTTAAGTGTGCCGCCTGGTTTTGAATTTTAGCCGATACAGTTTGTGCCCAAAGGTTCTTTTTTAAAGGTTTGCTGGCATTAATCTGATAGCGAACCCTTTCGGTTAATTCCGTATGACCATGGGTAGGTAAAAGTAAAGCTGTTGGCAAATGCTGTCCGTTGCAGGATATTACGCTACTTTTATTTTCGGTTAGTTTCTGCAATAGCCCGTTGGTGATGGTAATTTGCTGATTTTCCAGAACAATTATTCCAACATCTTCAATAGGTATCAAACGATCTTCTTTTTCCTCCTCAGGGAAACTAACTTTTAATTGTTGATTCTGAGTGCTTAGGTAAGCGGGGTTTCCAAAAAATAAAGTTCGTTTGATCATATTATTAGATTTTAGGGATGGTCGATTGACAGAGACCTTCCAGGTTTCCGAAAACCTGAAAGGTCTTCAAAGCTCTATCTGTTATTCTAAATTCATATTCATTATTATATGTCTTTTCTCTTCCGAGCAATACAATAAATTATTTAAATCATCAAAATAGGTTATAGCTTCTGATCGGGCTAATAGACTTTTAGACTCCATATTGTTATATGCATGCCAGCTGCTCCATTTCCAATCTTCCATTTTCTTAGAAAATCTATGTTTAATGGGGTTAAGATGGATGTATAAAAATGTTTCCTGCCATTGCTCAATAGATTCTATTGGTTTTCTGTTGAAATTCTTCATGAACAGGCTTCCTTTTCTATTGTACTTTTTATTGAAGGCTTTGGTGTAACTATTAAAGAGATTGCTGAAGTTTTTGCTTACTCTCTTTTGATGGCTATCGAGACCTTCCAGGTTTTGAAAACCTGGAAGGTCTTTTAACTCTTCGCTAGCTTTTATCCTAATCAAAAAATGAAAATGATTGGGCATCAAACAATAGGCATAAGTATCCACTACATCTGCCAAATGCTTTTTATATTGCTGTAAAAAGAAACGATAATTTTCTTCCTCTCGAAAGATATTTTCGTTACCGTTTGCGTGATTGTAGATATGGTAGGTTTGTCCTGTTTCCATTACAATGCCTTTGAAATTTCACCTAACCTATTCACTTTTAATTTAATACAAGAATTTTTTATCTGTTCATAATTAAAACTTGCCGTTTTAATATCGAACGATCCAGTTAGTTTATTTTTCTTAACGTTTAAGCTTAAATCTACTTCTTTTTCTATTATGGCTTTTGCAATTCTATTAGGTCTGAAATAACAAGTAGAACCAGAAAAGTCATTAACAAAAAAAATTCTTCTAAGCTGTTCTTCAGTTAAATTATGAAAATCAATTCCTTCTCTATTAACTTTTTCATCTTCTGTGGGTATGTAAACAAG
>QNXU01000171.1 GCA_003973485.1 Bacteroidota bacterium
TTAATTCTAGTTTTTAAATCATATCCAGCTAGTTTTTCTTTGAACCATGAAGATGTTATTAAACTATTAAATAGTTCATTTGTAGCAATCTCGGCATCTGTATTATTCCATCTACCACTTAAATCGATATCTTGTGAAGTATCTGTTTTAAGTACTTTTTGAGTAGTACAGGATACAGCAATTAAACAAATCAGAAAAAAAAGAATATTTTTCATATTATTAGAATTTTACAATTCCTTTAAGGTTCAAAAACCTTGCCGATAAAGAATTTGGTATCGCAAATGTTTGACCATTTACATCTTCAATCCACGAATAAGAAATGGTATTACTCACGCCTAACACATTTAAAACATCTAAACCAATCCAAAGCGACTCAATATACTGAAGATTTTGAATTTTATCACCCATAAATTGCTTAGAAAAGCCAACATCCATTCTTCTGTACCATTCCCCTGTGAATTTATTTCGGCTTTCCAAACTATTAGGAGGGCCAAATGGAAGTCCAGAACCAAATTGTAATTTTAAATTCACCTTTAATGAAGGGTCATTAATAAAATTATCTTGAAAGAAGATGGATCCGGTTACCATTTGATCTGTTGGCCTTCTTATAAATGCTCTATTATCTTCTTGAACATTTTCTTTGGTAGAAAGTAATCCTAAACTAAACCAGGATTCCATGTCGGGAATAAATTCTCCACTGAAGCGAAAATCTGCTCCATAGGCATATCCATCTGCAGTCAGCTCAGGGCGATATCGGATTCTAATATTATCTACATCAAAAGGAATGATGTTGTATAGATGTTTATAATAGAGAGAGGAATTAAGTTGAAAAGGTCTTTCCCATAATTCTATATTCTTTGAATATGTGGCTACAAAGTGTAAAGCGGATTGGGCTCTTACATCAGGCGTTATATTACCCGAAAAATCACGAAGTTCTCTGTAAAAAGGAAATTGCCTGTATATTCCTGTAGAAAAATTGAATTGTCCGCTTTTATCAGGATGTAATTTTACTTCATATTGAACTCTTGGACTTAATAGCCATTCCTCAGTATTAGACCCATAATTAAGTCTTAAACCAGAATTTAAAGAATGTCGATCGTTAATTTGCCATTCATGCTGAACATAAACATTGGCAAAAGTAGCCTCTAAATTATTATCTTGATTAATAATTCTATTTACTTGTGCAAAATCAGCAGAATCTTTAAACTCAAACTCATCTAAATAATCATTTACAAATTGTTTTTTATATTCTAAACCAAAAGCTAAAAGTTGATTATTATTTATCTGCCAATCATTGCGAATAATAGCTTGCGCTACCTGTGCATATAAAAAATTACGTGCATAATTATAATTCGCTCCTATCCCTCTTAGACTTATACATTGATCAAATGTATCAGAGGATAAATCTTGGTCAACATCACATAATCTATAAAATCCTTCTGTATTTATATATTCATATTCGGATGTTGAAAAAGCAGATAAAATAACTGAAGTTCTAAAATTATCACTAAACAAATGCCTTAATCTGGCCCCACCTTGGAAACTTCTGTAGCTTAGAGATTCAGCTCCTTCATAAACCACCAAAAATCTTAATTTCTTCTGAAATGATCCGAAGTCTGTTTCTCTAGAGGCTGGCTCAATACGATAATCATTTTGAGAAAAAACAGCTAATAAATCTAAACTAGTTTTATCAGAGAAACGATAATTATAGAATGCTTGAAAATCAAGAAATCGAGGTAGGTAATTACCTGATGTTTCAAAAGTATTAAATAGATATTTAGCATTTTTATATCTTAACCCAAGTAATAAGTTGTCTTTATCATTAAATTGAGTTGATAAATAACTGGAAGCACCTAGAAGTCCTACATTTATATTCCCTTCTGTATCTTTAGTCTTTTTATAGTCAATTAATAAATTACTAGATAATTTATCACCATATTTTGCTTCCCAACCACCGGCAGAAAATTCTATATTCCCAACCAAATCAGGATTAATGAAACTTAGACCTTCCTGCTGACCTGCACGTACTAAAAATGGTCGATAGATTTCCATCCCATTTACGTAGACTAAATTTTCATCGAAATTACCTCCCCTAACTGCATAAGAGCTACTCAACTCATTATTAGAAACTACCCCTGGAAGTGTGGTCAATAACTGATTGAATTCATTAAATGGTGTAGCCGTTTCATTTACTGATAGCGGCTCTATTTTTTGTAATCCATTTTTCGGCAAATAATCAGTTTGTCCGCTTACATCAACTTGTTGTAATAGTAAATTATCGACTTGTAGTTGAATTAGAGAATAATCATTTGGCTGAATACTAACCACTTGATTAATAAAACTAACATGAGATATTTTTAATTTATATTCAGATTGTTCAGGAACTTGAAAATTAAAAAAACCCAAACTATCTGTTTGGGCACTAATTTTTGTGTTAATTAATTGAATACTTACGGAAGCAATACCCTCCTTATTTCTGCCATCAACTATTTTTCCTTTTAAACTTTGGCTTTGACCAAAAGAACAAAAAGAGGTAATAAAGACTGAAATCAGAATAATAATTTGACGCATGTACTGCTGGCTATTTATCAATAAGAAACGTCTTTTAGTTCCTTTATTGTATGAATAGGATTTTCTGATTTGAAAACAAAATTTCCAGCTACTAAGACATCTGCTCCAGCTTCTAACAATTTAGGAGCATTATCAATATTGACACCCCCATCAATTTCAATTAAAGTAGAAGCATTTTGGTCAGCTATTAATTCCTTTAATTGCCTAACTTTAGAATAAGTCTGCTCAATGAATTTTTGCCCTCCAAACCCTGGGTTTACTGACATCATACATACTAGATCAGTATCCTGAATAACGTTTTCTAGTAGAGAGACATTGGTATGTGGGTTAATGGCTACGCCAGCTCTTAAGCCTAAATCTCTGATGGCTTGTAAAGTTCTATGCAAATGAGGACTAGCTTCATAATGTACAGAAATAGTAGCTGCACCAGCATCATGAAATGCCTGTATGTAATTTTCAGGCTTTTCAATCATTAAGTGAACATCCAATGGCTTTTGGGCGTGTTTATAAATTGCTTCACAAACAGGTAATCCAAATGAAATATTAGGAACGAAAATGCCATCCATGATATCAACATGGATATAATCTGCTTGACTTTCATTCAACATTTCCACATCTCTTTGCAAGTTGGCAAAGTCTGCGGCTAAAACGGAAGGGGCTATTAAATGACTCATTTGGCAAAGATATAAAATTTGAGATTACTGAACACTTAAGCAGTTAAAAAAGCAGCACCAAAAACACCTGCGCTATCTCCTAACTTTGGTTTTACAATGGGAGTTTTCATCTCAGGATTGAAAGTGAATTTCTTAACAGATTCCACCCCCTCATCATATAAATATGGAATATTTCCAACTCCACCTCCTATAATGATGACATCAGGATCTATTACATTAATAATTACAGATAAACCTTTACCGAAAAAATGAATTAATCGGTCATAAGTTTTTTGAGCAAATGCATCATCAGATTTATCTGCAATAATGTTTTTGAGCTTTTTCTCTTGTCCAGAAATTCTTTTATAATACCGTTCCAAAGCTTTGCCAGCTAATAAAGTTTCCACACAACCATGCTTTCCACAATAACAATCCTCACCATCTTCATCCAGAAAAATGTGCCCCCACTCTCCTGCTATTCCATGCTTTCCATTCCAAACTTTTCCATTAATAACTAATCCACCTCCAACACCTGACCCCATTATAACTCCGAAAACTACTTCTGCTTTAGGAAATTGTTCTTTAACTATTCCCATATGTGTTTCAGCTACAGCAAAACAATTTGCATCATTGGCCATAAAAACAGGAATATTCAATATTTTTTTTAGGTCCTTATGCAATGGCTTGTTGTTCAGGTTAGTAGAATTACTATTTTTCAATAACCCACTTTCTGGATCGGTTGAACCCGGAGTACCAATACCGATAGATAAAGGTTGAAAACCTATTTCTTCTGACATTTGGCTTACCAACAGCTTAATTCGTTGGATAACATGATCATAACCTTGATCAGCCTCAGTATCAATCCTTTGTCTTAGAATAACCTCAGGATTATCTTTTGATTTTAAAATTACTCCTTCAATTTTGGTACCTCCTAAATCGATACCCCATAATGCATTTTTATTCGCCATCTTCTATAGATTTTTAAGAAAAGCTTATATGTTAGTATATACTGATATTTTTATCCAAAAGGAACTGGCTTAATCTTAATCCCTAATTCTTGCTGTATTTTCTTAATTTGTGTCACCTCATTTTTAGTACACAAAGCCATGCTTATTCCGGTTTTCCCAGCTCTTGCGGTTCTACCGCTTCTATGAACATAGTAATCAATTTGCTTAGGAATTTCATAGTGCACCACAAATGCCAAATTGGCAACGTCTATCCCTCTAGCTGCAACATCAGTGGCAATTAATAAATCAAGCTTTTTGTTTTTAAATGCTCTCATTTCTTTATCTCTATCCTTTTGGTGCATATCGCCTTCCAAAATTCCAGTAGAAATTTTTCTTGCATTCAATTGTTCGTGAAGAGCTCTTGCTGAGTTTTTAGTATTACAGAAAATAATGCCTCTCTCTTTTTTTTGCGTTTTAAGAAAATAATCTAATACCATCATCTTGTCATCAGCATCGCAAGGTACATATTGATGCAATATCTTCTCATTTACCAATTCATTGCCAGATGCCTTGATTTGCTTTGCATTTGGGTCCAGATATTGTTTAATGATATATTTAATATCAGTAGGAATTGTCGCTGAAAACAACCAAATATCTTTTTTATGCTTCATGGTATTTAAGATGAATTCCAAATCTTTTTTGAAACCCATACTTAACATTTCATCTGCTTCATCTAAGACCATTAATTTAGCGTCTCTGATATCCACTGCTTTTCTTCTGATTAAATCATTTAGTCTTCCTGGAGTGGCTACTAAAATTTGAGTAGGTCTTTTAAGGTTTTGAATTTGCTTTTCAATTTTTTCTCCACCAAACACTACTTCCATAAAAACCTTATCTGAGTATTTAGTGAATTTGAATAATTGATGCTTAATTTGTTGAGCTAATTCTCTAGTTGGCGATAAAATAACCGCTTGTATTTTATCATCTTTAGGATTAATTCGCTCCAAAATGGGTAATCCAAAAGCTGCAGTTTTTCCAGTTCCAGTTTGTGCTTGCGCTACCAAATCCCCTTTATTCTGCATCAAATGACCAATAACTAATTCTTGAATCTTGGTCGGATTCTGTATATTTAATTCAGATAAACCCTTTACAAGTTTATCGGATATTCCTAATTCTT
>QNXU01000169.1 GCA_003973485.1 Bacteroidota bacterium
CTCTGCTAGTAAAACTTTTTCTGCTTCCACTTTGGTTAGCTGTGCCCTTATCTCCATATGTTTGATTGCTACATCCCATTCTGTATCACTAAAAGTTGCTGGAGATGCCGTATTATGACATCTGATACAGGACTCTGCCCAGAGCTGGGCGCCACTTTTTTGCAAGACATATTCTGGTACTCCTTTGGCAAAACTCGTACTTTCAGTGCTTGTGGCATTTTGCTGCGTGGCGCATTGCGTAAAAATTATTGTCACAAAAACAACAACAGTAACTAATAATATTATTTTATTGATTTTTTTCATGATTTTAAGTTTTAAAAGCCTAAGGTCCATTGAATATAAAAGGTATTTATATCCAGCGCTACGGATGTCTCAGCGTCTTCAACATGCCCCCCGATTACGTTGTCTATCTGGTAAGCAAACTTGATAGCCGTTCTCCAATCAATCCAATAGTTGAGCCCTATTGCCAATTGCGTACTTTCAGATTCCCAGGGGGCTTCTTCTGGTGTATTTAAAGTGGAATAGCGTCCTACAAGCTCCAAATTTTTGACAAATTGGCTTGACCCAAAAGTGGGACGATAACCAAGCTGGAAGAAAGTTGAGTTGGACTGGTTGTCGAAAGTGTAGGATTCCATCACGCTATCTTCTTCAACTTCATAAGTTTGGTCATCGATATTAATGAAGTTGAGCTGGCCTTTAAGGTCAATCACCCCGCCCAGAATGGATACTTTTCTTACGTAAGTCCAGTCAAAAGCATACAACAAGGCGCCAATATCTTCCAAATCAGAGTCGCGGTCACCGAGCTTGGCTGATTGAGCAGAAAAACCGATTTCCAACGACTGATCTCTTAAAGGGAACAGGCCTAATCGGCCACCTAATGCCTTGTTATTGTTGTTGTCCTCTTGACCTTCGTGCACGATCATTCCTACTTCGTCCGCTTCTTCTTCTCCATCCTCTATGCGAGGGCCGTTCATTACGTAAACTGAATAATTGAACTTCATCCCTGCCAGGTAAGATGCGCCCCTTAATTCCACCCCTAAATCTGAGGTTGGGAGAATTCCATCATGACCATAGCCGAGCGGAACGGTAGGTAAACGATTAATCCAGGATGGATGCAACCTATCGAAAAATATCCCAAACGGGATAAGAATTTTACCGGCTCTTAGGTTTAGGTTGGGGGCGAGGCTATAATTGAAATTGGCATACTCTAGTGCTACTTCTAGTTCACCATCCTCTACGGCAAATTCCAATTCACCTTCGAAGAACAGTTTATCCGATTGCTTGTAAAGAAATAAGGGTACAAATCGTGCATTGCCAAAGGTAGTTTCTTCGTCATTAGACATGAAGGTTGCATCTGAATAGCCACGCATCAAAAATCGACTGTTACCTGGTTTGGGATCGAATAATTTCTGTTGATTTTGTGCCTTTGATTCAAATAACACAATTATAATCAACATGGAACTTAAAAACCATCTATACTTCATAAGTCAAACGTTTTATTTTTTCAGTGTTCTTAAATAGTTAACCAATTGCCACCTATTCTCTTCAGAAAGTGTGGCTTTGTAGGATGCCATCGGTGCTCGGCCTTCTGTAATTTTCCAAAAAATGGCTCCGTCACTTTGGTCGTTGAAGGTCTTTGTGGTCAAGTTGGTTGGTTTTGGATTGAGCGCTGCACCAGCTACACCATCTCCTCTACCTTTATCACCATGACAAATGGTGCACATATTGGCAAAAATCTTTTTGCCAGCTTTGATGTCCTCAGAGCCTCCTTTATAAGGGTTTTTTAATGCATCAGCCTCTTTTGGAGCCTTCCATTCTACTGTTTGCTGAATAGGTATAAATCCTACTATTAAAACAGTGGCTACGGTCAAAATTGGAACTTTCAAAAACTTAAACTCAAAATTGGTATGATTCATAGTATTGCTTTTTATATTAATGAATGTAAGTGAAAAAAAGGAGGTTCCTTTTTCGAAATCTTGTCTTTATTGTACGAGATTTAGATCATTTCTTTCAATCCCTTTTTTCATTAGGCTCATCTTTTAACTTATCAGAAAGCCTCCTTAAAAACTCCCTGTTTTGAAGATTGCTATTGTCAATAAGTAGTCCTTTCAAGCCATCTTTTGTTTCTATACCATAAATGACAGACTTACCTGCTGCATCTTCATTTTCATCAAACCGGTAGAACTCTGAAATATTCAATTCCTCAATCTGAAAACTGGCGCACAAATCCTTGCATTCCACACAATCATCCTTTCTGTTGAAGTTATAGGTATAGCCCTTTTCTCTTAATTTGCCTAGGGCATCAGATAAGTTCTTGTAGTATCGGTTCTCGCTTCTCATTACTTCTTTATAATCAGTTACAGAAAAACCAGCAACGCGCTTAAATTGGCTGGATAGGTAATGAACAGAACTGTATCCGAGCTTAAAAGCAATCTCACTTAAGTTAAGTTCATCATACTTTATAAGCTCTTTTACCCTATCCACTCTTTTGTTTATGTAGTAGGCCTCTATTGTAAGTCCTTCAATCTTTGAAAAGAGCTTGCTTAGAAAATTGTAGTTTTTACCTATTTCGTGTGCCAGAAAATCAGACAACATGATCTCTTTGGTAGATTTTTCCAGCATTTCTATATAATGTTGAATTCCAAGCTTAATCTGTTCCATCAGGATTTCTTCTTTGTCTTCAAGAAGTTCAAAGCCATAAGTATCTAATCTGGACGCAATTTTATCTTTGGTCAGGGTCTCAGGCACTTGTATTGTAGCATGGCCAAGCTGAATTGTTGAAATAAATGCTCCGAGTTCCTCTAATTCATTTTTTACAACCAGAATGCATCTCGGACATACCATATTTTTAATGTTCAGATTTAATGTTTTCATCTGTTATAGGGGTTAAACTTCTTCTGATCCTGGATTAAATCCAGTGAAGGAGTATGGGCCGGTTAAAATCTTTGCTTATTGCGAAATGAATTACTTCAACAATAATTTTTGGCCGGCAATAGATTGCTCTGCGCAGAAAAAGTGATTAAGAATTTTTGAAAAGAATAGAATAAGGCTGAAAAAGCATGGAAGCTAGAAAATGGCAAACTTCATGATTAGCCTAACAGATGAATGCTAATTGAGGAAGGATTGAATAAAAATACGAATATGGTTACCACTAACGGGTGGTGGCAAATTGGTATATAAAAACGGGAGTAATTGTTTATTAAAGATCTCTGCTTCAACATCTAAATTATAAATACGATAAAGCATTTGAAAGGCTGGAGCCTCAACTGGTGTTTGCTTCAACTCATATTTGATTAATGAGGCATACAGGTTATTCACTACTTCGTCACAGCACTCCTCCTCGTCAGCATCATGGCTATGCTTATCATCGTGATGATGATCTTTAGGGGCATAGTGATGATCATCAAGGTCATATACTTTTATTGAATGATGAACCATCTCATTAGTACTAGTTGGGTAATTGCCCCAAGAAATCACTCCAAAATTACAAAAAGCATCACAAACAAATACACTAATAAAACCTGTGAGGAGCAAGGTTACTATGTATTGTTTTATGTTGTGCAATTTTATCATCATACCAATAGAAGTGATAACTACTGCATAAATGTCGGTATAAATTAGGTATAAATCAAATGATAAATGTTAAGTAAAAACATGATATAAGTCACTATATTGACAAAAAATTTCAATGAGCATGTCCTTCTTCAGATTCAAGGAATTTGCCTTGCGGTCCTACCGCTTCTATATGTACGAGTTGAGCCCCGTAATGACCGGTGCGCGACACCGCATAGCCGGAAGCAATGAGTAACAAGGCAACCACTGCTACAGCCCAACGTTTTTGTTTGAAGATAAACTGACTGGCTAGCTGAGCCACAAAACCGGCAATGCTCAAGTATATGGTCCAGTCGGCCCATAGATCATGCTGCGCAAGCACCTGTTTCGCATGCTCCGTTAAATCATGTGTGTGTGGGTGGAACGTTCTCCCTGAAAGATAAGCACCCAACGCACCTACTAAAACCATTCCCGTGATGACCCAATCTACTTCTTTTTTTAGGAGAATCACGTTAACAATAGCTAAGACAGCTCCAATCAATAACAATACGATTGGGAAGTGAACCATAAGCGGATGCAGATTAGGGAAATCGTCCAGGTCTGCTGTGACTTTCTTAGTCTCATGCTCATCGTGTTCATGCTCCTGTTGTGCTTGTATATGAGAATAATCCACTTGGGGCTGCTCCAAATGTGTGGAATCTTCTTTTGTGCCTTTTTCATGTTTCTCCCCTTCATGAGCAGAGAGCACAATGCATGACAACATGAAGTATAATAGTAGTCCTAACTTTTTCATAGCCGTTCAATTACAATAATTTAATTAAGAAAATTTAAAACTATGCTCATTGCATGGAAACTTCAGTACAAAATCTCATCTTAGATGTATAATATTCTTCAGCTGGCTAGCGGGTAACAACCAATTTTTTGATCATTGCTTCACTCAACGCTTCGGAATAAACACCATAGGCATCTACTAATACGCCTTTAAGTCCATCCGTAGATTCAATGGCGTAAAGAATGGAGTTGTCATCCGGGTTGCTCATGCCTTCAAACCGATATACTTCTTTTACTTCAAACTGCTCAGGATGAAGCTCAAGCTTATGGGCCGGACATTCGATACAATGCGGTTTGAGATTAAAATCGTTGGAATATCCTCTTTCTTTCAGGTCTTTTAATGCTTCAGATAGTGTTTCGTAGGTTTTCATTTTTTTACTTTTTGAAATTTATTCCAGTTACCAGGCCATTTAACAGCTTATAACAGAAATATTACCAATCCAATGCCCACAATCAGTACGAAAGTATATACAACGACTCTTTTGAAAGAAATACCGCCACCTCCGTGTTCATGATCATGGCCTCCATCGGTTTCCATCTTTTTTGTCCTGAAATTGAAGTATAGCATGAGTGCAGTAAATGCAGCAAACACGATGTTAAAATAGAAAGTGTAATCAATCTTGAATTGTGTCACTTCTTTTACTTTCCGGCTGCCTTCGGGTAATACGCCTAATAGATCAAAGCTATAATTGAGGATCAATGCCGTAATGACGATGCTGACGTACATCACCCCTGCAATGTAAAGGGCTATGCGGGTACCATAATATTTTCTATTCATATTGACCAGCGGTGGCACCATTAAGTCAGAGTAAATAAAGCCCATCAATCCGGCAAACAGAATGCCGTTCTCGTTGAGCACAGTCGCCAGCGGTATGTTTCCCATGGATCCAATGAATGTAGCTGCCGCTACAAATGGGGCTACCAGCGCGTTTTCCAGCCGGATCACAAAATCAGGTAATTCA
>QNXU01000289.1 GCA_003973485.1 Bacteroidota bacterium
ATGCTCATAGCGGTAGTTCATTTCATCTCTGTATTCATCTGGGTTTTCACCAAAAGGTTTTTGAATTGATCTTCCTGAAGGCGTATAATATCTTGAGATGGTTAATCGCAATTCAGAACCATCTTTTAATGGAACTGGCATTTGAACTAAGCCTTTGCCAAATGATCTTCTACCAACAATCAAGCCTCTATCATTATCTTGGATGGCTCCTGATACGATTTCTGAGGCAGAAGCACTTCCTTCATTAATTAAGACAATCAAAGGGCTATCTTCAAATTCCCCTTCTTTTATAGCCCTGGCTTCAGAATTGTATCTTTTTTCTTTGCCCTCTGTATAAACTATCATGGCATTATCTTTTAAAAATTCATCTGCCATACTGATAGCTTTATCCATATAACCGCCTGGATTGTCCTGTAAATCCAATATCAATTTCTTCAAGCCTTGATTTTCTAATTTATTTAAGGCTTCCATAAATTCATTATAAGTAGTAGCCGAAAAACGACTAACTTTAATATAGCCGATTTCATCATCCACCATATAACTCACATCCACAGAAAATTGAGGGATTTTATCTCTTATGATTTTATATTCCACAGGCTCAGCTAATCCTGATCTCATTATTTTTAATTTTACTTCACTACCTTTTTCACCTCTAAGGTTTTCATGTACTTGTCTGTTAGTAAGTCCAACTCCTGCTATATTTTTACCATCTACGGCTATAATTTTATCTCCTGATTGTAATCCTGCACTTTCTGACGGCCCTCCACTAAGTGGCGCAACTACATAAAGCGTGTCATTAAAAATATTGAATTCAATACCAATTCCTTCAAAATTACCTTTTAGATCGGCCGAAACCATTTCCAAGTCTTTTGCTGGAATGTAGGAAGTATGTGGATCAAGTTCTTTTACTATTCCTTCAATCGCACTATTCACCAATTTGTCAGTGTCCACTTCTTCAACATAGTTTTGATCAACTTGTAAAAGAATCTCTTTAATTCTTGTAATTCCCTCTAAAACAGTATCTTTATTGGAAGAAGGATTTGCCATAGTGGCACCAATCAATATGCCTGCAGCCAAAGTCGAGAATATGATGATGGGCAGTTTGATTTGAAATGAACTATTTTTGTTATTATTCACGTTTAGAGATTTTTATTTTAACAAATAACGCAACAATTTAACAAATCGTTGGATTGAAAAGCTTTAAAATTCAATTACCTTTGTAAAATACCTAAATTAGTTAATGTGGAATACTCTCAAAAGAAAATAAAGGAATTAGTTGCAGAAAATTACGTTTTTGCATCCGTTCTCTATTATTTAGGTATTGAATACTATGAATATGCAGAAGATTCACTTGAAAAAGTATGTTCTAAAAAAGGAGTTGATTTAAATTATGTGGTTTCAGAATTAGAGAAAATAAATCAAAATGAGGAAATTGAGAACATTAGATTGTTGTCTTTTCCAATAGATTTAGTCATTACATATCTAAAACACGCTCACTTTATTTTTATTAAAAAGGATTTACCTTTTCTAGTAAAATTGGTAAATAAATTGAATAGCATATCTCCTCATATAGCATCTGTGGAAAAAGAGATTAAAGATGTTTTCCCATTATTTGTGGAAGATTTCGTACATCATATTTATGAAGAAGAAGATACGCTTTTTGAATATATTTCTCAGCTCAAAGCTATTGAGGATAAAAAGAAGAATCCATCTGCATTTTTTTATAAGTACCCCAACTTCAATATGCAGAAATTCGCTATTGATCATGAAGTGCATGATGATGAAATGAAAGGCATTCGGTTTTTGATGGATCAATATCCTGTAAGTCAGGATTCCCCATTAAATGTAAAAGTACTTTTTTCAGAATTAGAAAGGTTTGAAGAAAAACTTAAAGTTCATGCCAAAATTGAGAATGAAGTGCTATTTCCAAAAGCCTTAATGTTGGAAAAATCAGTTAGAAAGAAATTCGATTCGCTAATTCGACTAAATTAAAAATGCCCAGAGTTTTAGCAATAGATTATGGTACCAAAAGGGTAGGCTTAGCAGTAACAGATCCACTAAAAATTATTGCTTCACCATTAGAAATGGTTCATTCCAAAGATTTAATTCAGTATTTAACAAATTATTTCACAAAAGAAGAAGTGGAAGCTGTGGTTTGTGGTTATCCTACCAATGAAGAAGGAGAAGCCACTGATGCTACTCGTCATGTAGATGCATTTATTAACCTCTTTAAGAAGAAATTCCCAACAATGCCCTTACATTTGCAAGATGAAAGCTTCAGTTCGCAAGAAGCTATGCAAGCGATGATTCATTCTGGCTCCAATAGGAAACAAAGGAATAAGAAATCAGGTAATATAGATAAAATTAGTGCGGCAATTATTTTACAACAATTTTTAGAAGAAAATTAAATTATGATATATCCTATAGTAGCTTATGGGCATCCAGTTCTCAAAACAAAAGGAAAAGATATTGAGAAGGGTGAAATGGATGTAAAAACATTGGTGGATGATATGTTTGAAACCATGTATAATGCAAATGGAGTTGGCTTAGCTGCTCCTCAAATTGGCAAGAGTTTAAGACTATTTGTGATTGATACTGACCCAATTGATGAGGAGGAAGATCAGCCTAAAGTGAAAAAAGCTTTTATCAATCCTCAGATTTTGGATGAAGAGGGAGAAGAGTGGGCTTTTGAAGAAGGTTGTTTGAGTATTCCAAATATTAGGGAAGATGTAAACCGTAAACCCAATATCAGAATTAAGTATTTTGATGAAAATTGGGAGGAGCACGAAGAAGAATATGATGGTTTTGTAGCTAGAGTTATCCAACATGAATATGATCATATTGAAGGAATTCTATTTACTGACCATTTATCTGCATTTAAAAAGAGAATTTTGAAAGGAAAGTTAGCTAATATAAGTAAAGGTAAAGTTCCGGCAGATTATAAAATGTTGTTCTCGCTTAAGAAATAAATAGATGTAAGTTCAGCTTGAATTTAGCTGTTAATTTGTTTAAACTTATAATTAGATTTGAATAGTGCAAAATTTAGCTAGCTTTTTATATTATTGGCAAACTTATTGCACTATATTATATTCAACATATTTATATTCATTATGAGTAAATTATTAAAAACATTAGCCTTAAGCCTTGTATTGGTTTTTTGTATTTCAGTTGCCTCTGCTCAGCAAAAAAAGGCTGCAGATTTTATTGAAAATGGCATCGATAAATTTGAGGAAAAAGAATATATGGAGGCAATTGTGAGCTTTAATGAAGCCATTAAATTAGATCCAAAAGCACATCAGGCTTACTATATGAGAGGTAATATCAAGCAAAAATTTGCAGATGTTCACGGTGCAATGAAAGATTATAATAAGGCAATTGAAGCAAAACCAGATTTTTCAGAAGCTTTTTTCGAAAGAGGTAATATCAAGTATTTATTGCAAGATTATTATGGTGCAATTAATGATTACTCTAAAACCATTGAGTTGAATGAAAATAATCTTGATGCTTATTATAAAAGGGGACAAGCAAAACAACAGTTAGAAGCTTATCAAGATGCTATAAATGACTGTACTAAAATAATTGAAAAAGACAGTGATAATGTAGATGCTTACTATTTAAGAGGGGTTCTAAGAATTGAATATGGTCAACTTTCCGAAGGTTGCCTTGACTTAAGTAAAGCTGGAGAACTAGGCGATTTAAAAGCCTATGAAATGATACGTGAAAGATGTAATGACGTAAAATGCTATCCTTCTGAGTTTGAATAAAATTTGGTTTGAAAACTAAACAAAAGCCTGCAAAATTTATGTTTTGCAGGCTTTTTTTCTTTCATAGCTTGGTTTTTACTTTTCGCCACTCTTTAATTTGCCAGTAAATTTTACCTGTACTCAAGTGATTTTTATTTTTATCGTATAATTTTATTTCACACGGAATTACAACTGCATCTTCTGATTCTAAAGGTTTCTCAACCTCACTTTTTACCCAATCATCATCAATGGAGAATTCTGCATAAGCATCCATTTTTGCTTGAAAATGATAGTCCATTTCAAGCTTTTGCATAATGATGCGATATTTTTTTACATCTAGCTTGTATAAAATCATCAAGCCAGTAGTGTATTCTGAAATGGTAGCCATAGCACAGGCATGAATTCCTTTAATATGATTCAAATTTCTCTTCTTATAAGGTAGCTTTGTTTTGATTTTATCTTGAGAAATCTCCGTGATTTTAAAGCCATGTGGTTTATTAAATGGAATCATTCGGTTCAATCCTTGATTAAGAAGCCATAAATAAAATCCTGAATGCTGTGCCTTGTTAATAATGGATGATAAGTTCATGAAATTGATTGTTTATCAGATTGAATTGAATTTGAGCGTGATTTTTTTAAAATTTTGTTCATTTAATACAGCAATCTCGTTGAAATAGACCTATTTTTCAACTATTGTTAAAAATTTATTATGCATGCTGAGTTTTTGGGAACGAGAGAGTTTATCTAAATATGATTATATAATTGTTGGTGGAGGAATTGTTGGGTGTTCTACAGCCTACCATTTGAAAAAGAAAAAACCTAAAGCCGAGATCGCTATCATTGAAAGAGGAGTGTTTCCAAGTGGAGCAAGTTCAAAGAATGCTGGTTTTGCTTGTTTTGGAAGCCTGACAGAATTAGTTGATGACAGAAAGGGACTTAGTAATGATGAGCAATTGGCTTTAGTAGAGAAAAGATGGAAAGGATTATTAGCTCTTCGGAATATATTAGGAGAAAAGAATATTGGCTTTGAGGAGAATGGAGGCTTTGAAGTTATAAGAAAAGCGGAGCTTCCTGCTTTAGAATATTTAGATCATTATAATCAACTACTCAGAAGTATTTTTAATCATGATGTTTACAGCTTAAAACCGAAATTGATCAATGAATTTGGTTTCAATAAAAATGATATCGAAACCATCATTTCTAATCCCTTTGAAGGCCAGATTGATACTGGTAAAATGATTAAAAGCTGGTGGTCTTTATGTAGTGAGATGGGCATTAAAATCATTACAGGCTGTGAATTGGTTGAATTTGAAGAAGATCATGATGATGTGAAATTAATTTGTCACAATGGATGCAATTAATCAGATATGGAGTCACAATCCCCAGCTTAAGCTCAAATCAGGTTCATTAGTGAGCCCACGAAATGTATAACCCTCAAAGGTAACTGTGATATACATCTTTCTTAGCACAATAGATACCACTCTAATCACATATTATTAAAGCGAATAGTCAGATTTGTATTGATGCAAATATTCAATTCATGACATAATGATGTATGATACTAAACGATACATGTCGTAATCTGTGGCTCCGGCAT
>QNXU01000290.1 GCA_003973485.1 Bacteroidota bacterium
GCTAGCGGATATGAATCCTGCGCTCTAACCAACTGAACTACCTCGCCAAATAATAAATTTTAATGCTATAAATCCATTTGATTTAATCGCTTATCCGAAATTGGAGTGCAAACATAATGAATTATGATTTCATATTCCAAATAAAAATGAAAAAGAATTTATTGTGATATATGATATTTAATCCTAACTTATCCACTACAAAAAATGGAATGATTATGAGCTTGAAAAAATTCACAGGAGATTTCGAAATTAATGCCTCAAAAAAAATGCTGTATCCTTATATAAGTACAGCAAGTGGACTGTCACAATGGTTTGCTGATGATGTGAACATTAATGAGGATAAAGAATACAATTTCATTTATGATGAGGAAGACCATCCTGCTATTATGGCGGGTCACCGGGTTAATCAATTTGTGAAATTTGAATTTCCAGAAGAGGGAGAGGAAGATGATCCCGCTTACATCGAAATTCATTTGGATGAAAATGAACTTACTCAATCCATGTATATGAAAGTAGTTGATTATTCTGATTTTGAAGATGAACAGGAACAGTATGAAGTTTGGGAAGGTTTAATCAATAATTTAAAAGAGATAGTAGGTGGTTAATTTTTCTAACTTTTAAGGAATCTTTATTAGTTTTGTGCGTTTAAGGTAAGAAATAATTACCAACCTAGTTATTTATTGTTGATTCTATAATGAAGTATACTTTTCTAATTCTAATATCTTTTATTCTATTCAATTTTGAAATTTCTTTAGCTCAAGATCAGAAAGAAACGCTTAATTTCCATTATGAAAATGCTCAAGCAGCTATGCAAAATGGAGATTATGAAAGGGCAAACATTCAATTCCGTAAAATCTTGAAATTAGGAGTTAAATTACCCTCTGAAATGCCCTATCTTTTTTCTAAGACACTATATGAAATCGGGCAATATCAAAATAGTCAAAGCTTTTTGAATAAATATTTTGAGATAATGGGTAAGGCTGGAACGTATTATGAAAATGCTGAAGAGCTAAAGCAGTTATTAGAACTTCAGCTTAATAAGAGCCTATCATGTCAATATTGTGATTTAAGTGGTTATAGACTGGAAACTTGTGTTACTTGTAATGGGGAAAAACAATTGCTCAAAAACTGTGATTATTGCGAAGCTAAAGGGAAAGTTGGGTGTACTGTTTGCAGTGGAGATGGAGTTCTGATTCAGTTAGGTGCAATGGGTAACAGAAGCTATAAAACTTGTCATCAATGCAAGGGAAAAGGCGTTAATGAATGCCCCGTTTGCGAGGGTGATAAGGAGTTATATACTTACTGCCCTAATTGTTTGGGAAGTGGAAGTACTAGCACAGAAGTGATTTGTAATCATACTGAGCATAATTAGCGACACCTTTCTTTTTCATCACTATTCATAAACTTTAATAAATCAGCTATTGTAGCTTAACTATTCACCTATATTTTATCGTGATTTTTAGCTGATTTATCTAAAATCCATATTTTTTTCAAATCATTTATAGGAGTAATTTTCTAATTCATAAAAAAATCCCTTAATTAGTTGAAAATTAAATAAGTGATAAAAAATATTAAATAAATTCATTATGTCATATTGCAAAGTTATAGATTATAAAGGGGTTAAAATGGTTTATACTGATATTGAAAACACCAATGGAGGGGAAGCAATCCCAACTTTTGATGCAGTTCAAAAATTAGTAGCTGAATTTCCTGATAAATCCGTTTTATCATGCGTTAATGCTACAAATGCAAGATTTAACAAAGATCTTTTATCTAAAATTAAAGAAACGGTAAAAAAGAATAATCCTAAGTCTAAAGCAACAGTGGTTTGTGGTTTAAGTAAACTATCTACATTAATTTTGAATTCAATTATTGCGGCCACAGGTAGAAAGATGAAATTATTTGATACTGTTGAAGCAGGGAAAGAATGGTTGTATGAATATGAAATGAGTAGTTCAAAGCAATCAGCCACAGCATAACAACAAAGACATTATAAGAATTATTATTTACCCGTTTGGAAACAATCGGGTTTTTTTATTGCTTTTTTCTGAAGCAAAAAAAAGTGTTTAGTATCTTCGGCTTTGATAAATATTTGAAGAATGCCAGTAATTAGAAATAATCAATATAAACCTCCATTTTATTTGTTTAATCAGCATTTGGAAACCATCTTTCCTAGTGCCATAAGGAAAGTAAAAGGAGTTAAATATGAGCGAGAAAGAATTGAGACGCATGATCATGACTTTTTGGATATTGATTGGGTTAAAAAAGGGAATTCACGTCTCATAATAGCTTCTCACGGATTGGAAGGAAGCTCTGATAGGCCTTATATTTTAGGTGTTGCAAAATTATTTAGTCAAAATAAATGGGATGTGCTGGCATGGAACTGTAGGAGTTGCAGTGGTGAAATGAATCGAAGAGAATTTTTGTATCATCATGGATTTACTCAGGATGTTGAAGAAGTAGTTTTAAAAGCTTTAAAAGAGGGGTATAAAGAAATTGTTATGATAGGCTTCAGTATGGGCGGAAGTTTAACTTTGAAATATATTGGAGAAAATGGAAAGAACTTATATCCAGAAATAAAAGGAGCAATGGCAGTAAGTGTACCATGTAATTTGTCAAGCAGTTCTCGAATGTTGGCACTCAAGAAAAATAAGTTTTATCAGAATCGCTTTATGAGAAAGCTAGATATAAAACTGCGACAGAAGAATGAACAATTCCCAAATTTAATTGAAATTAGGCCTTGGCAATCGTTTTCTGATTTTCACGAATTTGATACACACTATAGTGCCAAAATATTTGGTTATAAAGATGCTCAAGATTTTTATGATAATGTGCAATGTTATCCTCATTTGAAAAATATCACAATTCCTACTCTAATTTTAAACTCATTAAATGATCCCATGCTAACAGGAGATTGCTATCCAGTAGCTGAAGCAGAACAAAATCAAAATATAGAGCTAGAATTAACCAGATATGGAGGGCATGTAGGCTATTTGCAAAAAGGAAAAAGTTATACTTATGCTGAAGAAAGAGCATTTTCTTTTTTTACAGAAATTTTAAATCAATCTTAATGAAGGAGGAAGTCATTCAATATTTAGAAGATTTTTTAAATGACTTTCAATATTTTAAAATTGAAGGATTTGATGCTTTCAATAATCCATTTGATGAAGGAAGCAAATTGGTAGTAATCAATACTACACAATATGAAGATGGCTTAATGTTAGAAGTCCAATTAGCATTAAAAATTGATAAGGTAGAAGAATATATTTTTCGCTTTTATTCACAAGAACTGGATAAACTTAGTTTGAGTTACTGGGAAAGTCTTGCTCAGCTATCATCACAAATTTCCAAAAGGGCTTTTATTCAAAATCAAAATGAGCTTTCAAAAATATTATCCAAATTAGAAAATGCACTTGTAAAAGAAGGCTTTAAATGGTTAGACGAATTATCAACGCTGAATAAACTTTCAAATTATTTAATTAATATAATTTATAACAGTATTCAAAAACCGCCAAATTTGTTTAAGCTGTGCCAAAGAAGTTACTGTTTGAGAATATTATTAGGGGAGAAAGTCACTGAAGCTATTTTTTATGAGTATTATGAGCAAATGCAACTCCATCACCTACCAGATCATCAATTGGAAGAATTTTTAGAGTTTAATAATTTTCTTAAAACTGCAATTACTTAAATAATTCCTCACATTCTTTGGCTAAAATTCCACCAGTTATTATGGGAGCATACCAAGATTCTGCGGCTATTTCTTTGGCTCTTATATTGATTTGATTACCATATTTTTCTGCAGTTGGAATATCACAACCATAAATTACTTCTCCAATTCCAGACCAAATAATGGCAGCCATGCACATTGGGCATGGCTCAACAGTGGTAATTAAGGTTAATTCTTCTGGATTATTATGATCTAAATCCTTTATTTTATTAATAGCATTGATTTCAGCATGAGCTACAGCACCATCTAGAATAGTGGTATTGTAACCACTTACATGTTGTCCTTCTGGGTCAATTACCACAGCCCCGAAGGGAGTTTTGCTTTCTTTGGCTAAATCGATGGCCATTTTCATCCAAAATTTGATATCCATCCGCTTTTATTTTATACAGTGTGTTAGAATTTCAATATTGTGCTTAGATTTGCTTAACTTCAAATTTGAAATATAATAACCATGAAAAATAAACAGAAAACCATTAAACTACTAATTTTCAGCCTACCACTTTTTCTTCTTTTATCATGTAATACCAATCAAAAAAAAGGGCAAAATGTTTTAAATACCATAAATCAAGAAGTTCAAAACAATAGTGAAGCTTATTCTAATTTAGAAAAAATGACTTCAGATATAGGTCATCGATTGACTGGCTCAGAAAACGGTGCTGAAGCAGAGGAATACACTTATGAATTATTTAAATCTTATGGATATGAAGAGGTAGAATATCATGAATTTGAAGTAGAAGCTTGGGCTCGTGATTCTGTTCGGCTTGAAATTAATAATGAGGAAGTTGAAGATGTTGTTTCATTAGGCCATTCACCAGTTTCTGCCGATGTTGAACATAATGTGATAGATGTTGGTAATGGATTAAGAGCTGATTTTGATAGCTTAAAAGATGAAGTCTCGGGAAAAATTGCCTTGGTTTATATCGGGATTTTAGAGGGAAGTTCTGAAGGATTAAAAAATATCCATCGTTCAGAAAAGACAGCTTTAGCAATTGAATATGGAGCTAAAGGAATAATTATTATTAATCAAGTGCCTGGTGGCGTTTTATTAACTGGAACAGCTTCTGTAACGGGTAGTTTGATTGATATTCCTGCTATTTGCATTAGCTATGAAAAGGGTATGGAATTGAAAAAGCAATTAGCAAATGGGGAGAAAATTTCAGCTCATATTCAAATGAGTAATAAAAGTGAGATGATCAAATCAAGAAATGTGATTGCCACATTACCAGCTAAAGAAAAAACAAATGAAAATATTATTATTGGAGGTCATTTAGATAGCTGGGATCTTTCAACTGGTGCGATTGATAATGGTATTGGGATAGCTGCAATTTTGGATATTGCCAGAACTTACAAATCTCTTAATTTACAGCCCAAAAGAAATATAAAATTTGTGATGTTTATGGGTGAGGAGCAAGGCTTGTTAGGTTCTAAAGAAATGGTAAAAATGTTAGCAGAAAATGGTGATTTAGGAAACGTGGCTTATATGCTAAACATTGATATGAGCGGAAACCCAAAAGGCTTTAATGCAGCTGGAAGATCAGAAATGGTTCCTGTTTTTGATGAAATTGGCGCGAAAATTCAA
>QNXU01000167.1 GCA_003973485.1 Bacteroidota bacterium
ACTTCTGTTAAAAAATCTAGATCAGTTTATTCTCGCTTTTCAGTTCAAGAGTTAGCAAATCAAAATAAAATTGCTAACTATATAGATAACAACGACCAATCTGTAATATCTTTCAAACCTGAGTACTTAGGCTTATATCTAGAAAACATAGATAATATTCATAATTTGGATGACTCTGAACTTGTAAGGCTTGTTGAATTTTCAGATAACGAAAACGTTGAAGATTTTGCTGGTTCTATTTCACTTGGGAATGAACAATTAGTTGTTACACATACTAGATTCAAACGAGACCCGAATTTTAGAAAAAAAATTTATGAGGCGTATAATAACAAATGTGCAATGTGCGGAATTCAGTTAGAACTAATTGAAGCCGCTCATATTGTCCCTCACTCACACGAAACAGGAACAGACGATATATCAAATGGTGTGGGGTTATGTTCTTTACATCATACTGCATATGATAAATCATTAATATATTTTGAGGATGATTTTTCTATTAAAATAAATAAGAATAAAATGAAGTATCTCGAAAAGATGGGACTTGATGGTGGATTTAGAAAATTTGAAGAACTGTCATTTGACAAATTGCAATTACCTCAAAATCATATTTTGAAGCCAAATGTTGAGAATATTAAATTAGCTAATAATATTCGGGGAATCATTTAAGCCAACGCAAAGTTCAAGCCATTGCAATCCTCGTTCCTGCGGTTGCAAAGAACTTTCACGCCAATGCTTAATGACAATCTGAATGAAAAAAAACCAGTTTGTAACAATGTATGAAAATAATAGCGATTTATTCGCTAAAATTAAAGTAATTAAGCATAAAAAAGGCGGCATTTAACTGAAAAGTTAGTGGGTATGAATCCGCTAATACTCTTATACTAGATCGTTAGCAACAATAAACTTGAAAACAAACTTAGTTAGATACTTTATTTAGCTAGTTTTCTTTTATTAGTTGTTGAGTTTAAAAATACACAATTATGCTACAGAGGTTTAACTTTTTAAGATCGAGAATTGAGATGTTGACTTTATGATGTATTCGGCAATTTTCGCATATAACATACATGTCAACTATCCAAACATTATTTTGGAATGATGATTTTTGCGCAGAAATGAGTGTTTTAATACAAAATTTCTCCTTTTAAATTACGTAATTCCTAATTAAATCTAGAGCTTTCAAACTTGCATAAACCAATTTTTTTAAGCTATTTCAAAGCTTTTAAATTATTAAGTGTATGATCAAAAGTATTAAGAAAAGTGTTCAAGGTTTTATTACTTCATTAAAGCCAACTTATGCTGTTGAAGTAGATTTGTATCACGTTATCCCTGGGGTTCCTGTAAAATCTAATAAGGAGCGCCATGATTTTGACAAGGGGGAATTTCATCAGGCTAAAACCTTTTTTGATGGGGCTGTTGTCAAGACTTCTGATCTAAAGCTAGCTCCTGCTGAAATAAAATTAATAAAAGGAAAGAAAAAGGTACTAGAATTTAAGCATTTTGGTCCTGTAAATGATATTAGGCCTTCAAAAGGTAAAAGAAGATAATATTTTCAACTACTTATTGGGTAAAAAGGGTGTCTCGACTTTTCGGACACCCTCTTTTTTAATATTGAACTAAATGAGTTTACTTTTTCTTAAACTCTGTAATAGTTTTCTCAATAATATCACAGCATTCATTGATTTGCTCTTCCGTAATAACCAAAGGTGGAGCAAAACGAATGATATTTCCGTGTGTTGGTTTAGCCAATAAACCATTTTCTTTTAATGCCATACAAATATCCCAGGCAGTTGAGCTGTCTGGAGAGTCATTTACTACTATAGCATTTAACAATCCTTTTCCTCTAACCAAGCTCACAAATTCTGATTTGTCAACGAACTTCTGCATTCTTTCTCTGAATAGGTGTCCTAGTTTACGGGCATTTTGAGCCAATTTCTCGTCTTTCACTACTTCCAAAGCAGTTAATGCAACAGCAGCACCTAATGGATTTCCTCCAAAAGTGGAACCGTGTGTTCCAGGAGTTAATACTTCCATGATGTGATCATTTGCTAAAACTGCAGAAACAGGATAGAAACCTCCAGAAAGTGCTTTTCCTAATATCAAAATATCAGGTTCTACATAAGTAGATTGCTTTTCACAATGTCCTTCGCAAGTACAATCTCCACAAACAGCCAATAAACTACCAGTTCTGGCAATTCCAGTTTGGATTTCATCTGCTATAAATAATACATTATGCTTATGACAGATTTCTTTACATTTCTTTAAATAGTCTGTGTCAGGTCTGTAAACACCAGCTTCACCTTGAATAGGCTCAACCAAGAATCCAACAACATTATCTTCTCCTTGTAGAATCTTATCTAAAGCTTCCGTATCGTTATAAGGTATTTTTATAAACCCTGGGGTATATGGGCCAAAGTTCTTTTTGGCAGTTTCATCACTAGAGAAGGAAATGACAGTAGTAGTTCTTCCGTGGAAGTTTTGTTCTGCAACAATTACTTTCCCAGCATTTGGAGCCACTCCATTTTTTTCAGTCGCCCATTTTCTAGCAATTTTTAAAGCTGACTCTACTGCTTCAGCACCAGAATTCATGGCTAATACTTTATCGAAACCGAAATACTCCGTGATATATTTTTCAAATGGCCCTAATATATTATTATGAAAAGCCCTAGAGGTTAAAGTTAAAGTCTCTGCTTGCTTTTTAAGGGTTTCTAAAATTCTTGGGTGGCTGTGGCCTTGGTTAACTGCACTGTATGAAGATAAAAAGTCATAATATTTTTTTCCTTCTACATCCCAAAGGAAAACACCATCTCCTTTGGCCAATACAGCAGGCAGGGGATGATAATTATGAGCTCCGTGCTTGTTTTCCATGTCAATGGCTTGTTGACTGTTCTTGATTTCTTCAATCATAGCTTAAATGTTTAAAAATTCGTAAATTGCACTCTCTTAAAATGTAAATCTAACAAAACAGGACGGCAATCCCTTAGAAAACCAAAAAAATAGGACGTATTTTTAAGCTAAGGTTTGTGATTATCAAAATATTGCCGATATTTGCAGACCAATTTGAAATCGACAACAAAAATAATTTAGATAGATATGGCACGAGTTTGTCAAATTACCGGAAAAAGACCTCAAGTGGGGAACAATGTTTCTCACTCTAATAACAAAACCAAAAGAAGGTTTTTGCCAAATTTGCAAAAGAAGAGGTTTTACCTTCCTGAGGAGGATAAGTGGATTACGTTAAAAGTATCTGCTAGCGCAATCAGAACCATTAACAAAAATGGTATCACTTCAGTTTTGAAGAAGGCACGTGAAAACGGTAATGTATTAGTATAAGTTTCTATTGCTCAAAAATATAAAGCACAATGGCTAAGAAAGGAAATAGAGTTCAGGTAATTTTAGAATGTACTGAACATAAAGAAAGTGGTGCTCCGGGTACTTCTCGTTACATCACGACTAAAAACAGAAAAAACACAACAGAAAGATTGGAGTTGAAGAAGTACAACCCAATTTTGAAGAAAAATACTGTTCACAAAGAAATTAAGTAATCATGGCTAAGAAAGTAGTAGCAAGTTTAAAAGATAAAGATGCTAAAGGTTACGCTAAAGTAATCAAAGCAGTGAAGTCAAAAAACGGAGGTTATACTTTCCGTGAGGAAATGGTACCTTTGGATATGGCCAAAGAGGCACTTAAAAAATAATTATAGTTTTTAAGGTTTAAATTGATTTAAGTCCCTCTTTAGGGACTTTTTTTGTTTATACACTTCTGCTTTTTTCGTTTCCCAATTACTTTAATGTTTTATTTTCGTAATATTATAAGCCTCTAACCATTATTACCCTTAAACCATAATAGAATGAGTATTTTTAAGATTTTCTCCAAAGAAAAAAAAGAGTCCCTAGATAAGGGGCTTGAAAAAACAAAAGAAAGTTTTTTCTCTAAGCTTGGACGTACCGTAGTAGGTAAATCTCAGGTTGATGAGGATGTTTTAGATGAGTTGGAGGAGATTTTAATTAGTTCTGATTTGGGAGTAAATACTACCGTCAAAATAATTGATAGAATAGAGGAAAGAGTAGCACGTGATAAATATTTGGGCACAAGTGAATTAGATAAAATCCTTAGAGAAGAAATTGCAGGGCTTTTATCTGAAAACAATACTGAAGATTTAAAAGACTTTTCCCTACCTGAAAATATCAAAAAGCCTTATGTTTTATTAGTGGTTGGTGTAAATGGAGTTGGTAAAACGACTACCATTGGTAAATTAGCTGCTCAATATAAAAAGCAAGGTAAAAAAGTAATCTTAGGTGCTGCCGATACGTTCCGTGCCGCTGCTGTTGACCAGTTGAAAATGTGGGGTGAACGAATCAATGTTCCAGTGGTTTCCCATGGAATGAATACAGATCCTGCCTCAGTAGCTTTTGATGCCGTAAAACAAGGTGTTGCAGAAGAGGCGGATATCGTGATCATCGATACTGCTGGAAGATTGCATACCAAAGTGAATTTGATGAATGAGTTATCTAAAATAAAAAGGGTGATTCAAAAGTTTGTAAATGAGGCTCCTCATGAAGTTTTGTTAGTTTTAGATGGATCAACTGGTCAAAATGCCATGATTCAAGCTAGGGAATTCACGAAAGCCACAGAAGTGACTGCCTTAGCCATCACAAAATTAGATGGGACTGCCAAAGGGGGAGTAGTAATCGGGATTTCTGAAGAATTTAAAATACCTGTGAAATATATTGGGGTTGGTGAAAAAGTAGAAGATTTACAAGTATTTAACAAAATGGAATTTGTGGATTCTTTTTTTAAGCGGGTTTAGTATCTGGAAATTAAACTCAGCTTAAGTATTACTTTACTAATTCTAAAAATTCTCTAGGCACTTCTAAGAATTCTTGATAACACCAACTATTAGGGCAATCTTCATTTCTTTTTGTATGCGCTGCTATTCTTATTGTTATAGTATCTACCTCCTCATCCACACCGACAAAAATTTCTCCTTTTTCAAAAGTCCTATTAATAGTACCCGCAAAGCCGCCAACAGTTACTAAGGCAGTATATTCAGATGTGAATTTATATTCTTTTTTTAGGTCAAAATCTTCATTTTGACTACAATTGAAAAGAAACAAAGAAAAAATGAGTAAGAGCGAATATTTCATGTTCAGGATTATTATTCCTGAATAGACACTTAATTGTTTGAATTGGATGTAAAAATCACTGAATTAACTCAACAAAGGTTAACATCAAATGAAATAAACTTATCTCCTTTAAAGAATGAGCTTGTTAATAATTTTATCTAATAAATAACAACCAAACTAAA
>QNXU01000025.1 GCA_003973485.1 Bacteroidota bacterium
TGCTTTCCTATTACTTAAGGACGCAAGTAGTCATTCAATGAACCGCTGTATACGAGACCCGTACGTACAGTGGTGTGAGAGGCGCACCGTGGGCTCATGGCTCACGGCCGTCTACTCGATTAGCGGCTGTGGTTCCCTATTGCTATTCAACTGCTTCCAAAAATTCATCGTCCAATGGCGAAATTGAAGGTCCGAAATAGTTTGTGAGATTTCCTTTCTCGTCAATCACATATTTACTAAAATTCCAATCTGGTTGATGGTTATTCCAACCATTTGCTTTGCTGTCCGTAAGCCATTTATAAAGTGGTTGTTGTTCCTCGTTTTTTATTACCACTCCTTTTTTTGCTATTGGAAATGATACACCATAATTCACCTTGCAAAATTGTGAAATTTCGTTATCATTGCTTTTTTCCTGTTCCATAAAGTCGTTGGCAGGAAAAGCAATTATAGCCAATTTGTCGCCTAATTTTTCGTGTAGTTTTTGTAATTCGGCATATTGTCCTGTGTAACCACAATTTGAAGCAGTATTTACAATCAAAACTTTCTTTCCCGAATAGGCAGAAAAGTCAATTGGTTTTCCATTGTTCAATGTTGCCTTTTGTTCGTAGAAAGGAACTGTTGGTGCCGTTTTACTTTCATTGTTTAAAACCGTGCCGTTTTTGCCAATTTTAGCCGCTATGCGAGTAAACGGATAAAGAAAACGCAATGCTTTTTGTTTGAACGTTGCCATAATCTGTTTGTTTTTATTGTTGAACCTTATGAGTATATTCTCTATCTAATTTTTAAGTTCATAAAATTATCTATTGCGTATGTGCTTGACCCGTCACTATCCTATTATGAAACTTCGTTCACTAAATGCAGGAATTGTTGGCTCAGCTTCGTAGAAATATTTGATTTCATCACTGCTGTCCGTAAGCCCTAAGCTGTATAGCAAAGGCACGTAGTGGTCGGGGGGGGGGGCGGCTAACTTACCCAACTTATGACTGTTTTGGTAATTAATGAGATTGGCAAAGTTTCGTGCATTAATTTGTTGTTTGAGCCAAGCATCATATTCCGCTTCCCAACCGTAAAGGGTCATATCATTTTTTCGCATTTTTTGTCCTGCCAACTGCAAGTTATGGATAAGCGCACCGCTGCCTATTATTAGCACCCCTTTGTTACGCAAAGATTTTAATTGTTTGCCCAACTCATAATGGTATTCGGGTTTGGCGTAATAGTCAATGCTCAGCTGGAAAACAGGAATATTGGCATCGGGAAATAAGTGCATCAGCATTGGCCATGCACCGTGGTCTAATCCCCAATCGGTTGTTTCCGAAACGGAAGGAACGATTTTCTTTACTTCGCGGGCAATATCAGGCGAGCCTTTGGCTTTGTAATATACCTTGTAGTATTCTTCGGGAAAACCATAATAATCGTAAATCTGTTTTTGTTCGGGCGATATGTTTACGAACGTGCCTTTTGTGCACCAATGGGCTGATACAACCAACGCAGCTTTTACTTCATGACTCTTTTGCAGGGTAATTCCTAAATCATAAAGCTTTTGCCAAAATGCTCGTTCACTTCTTGAAACTGGAATATCCATTGGGTTTCCATGAGAGGTAAACAGCACAGGCATTTTTTTACCTTGTGAAGGAAGTGCGTCAGTAAAATTTTTAAAACTGCTTAATGTTCCCATTGCGGTTAAAGCTAAAATTGATTGAAGAAATTCTTTGCGTTCCATAGTGATTTATGCTTTGGGTTGAATAGGCGCTTTTTTATATCTACCCCATGCTATGAAAACTGCGATTGCTCCTAAAATCAAATTAATACCTAATGCTTGATATTCGGCATTGGATATATGATATATAAAAGCCAATACCATAATAATAAAAAGACCCAAAGCTGCCAATGGCGTAAAAATTGGTTTAATGCGCAACAAGGCAGGCAGTAAAAGCCCGATACCGCCAAGCAATTCAGAAATACCAATGAACCTGACCATGCCTGCAGAAAAGTCATTTACCCAAGTCATTGATTGACTAAGCTCTTCAATGGGTTGTGTTGCTTTCATGATTCCTGCCATTAAAAACATGGCTGCCAGTAATACCTGTGCCACCCACAAGGCAATATTCAGGGTTTTATTGTTCTTCTTTTCCATTTATTTACTTTTTGAATTTAGATAAAAGATATTCTTGGACAGTGGTTGGTTTACGACTAAGCAATTGTGTTAAATCAGTGGTAGAAATATTCATAGTATCGGCTGCAAAAGCAACTGCAAATGCTGTAAACATACGTGCGTAATCCTCCGGAACCCCATGTTGCATTAAGGTTTGCTGATAAACTTCTGGTTCGGGAGAAACATAGTTGATCGCAACTCCGGTAACTTCAGAAATGTGCTTCGCAATTTCCCCAAACGATACAGGTTGTTCGATACCGATGTTGTAAGTTTTATTTTCGTGTCCGCCTGTAGTTAAAACATTAGCAAGCGCTTCTGCAATTTCGTTTCGCAATACAAAATTTATTTTTCCCTCACCTGCCGGAACAAAAATGGTTTTGGTTTCCAATATCTGTTCCCCCACATAATCCATCAACATATCCATATAAAAACCGTTTGCAAAAATGGTATAGGTAATTTCGGATTCTTTAAGGTATTTTTCTGTTTTCACATGATCTTCGGCTATAAACCACAGCGGAGATGTTGGGTCTTCATGGGTTCTCATAAAACCTGTGTAGATGATATGCTTCACACCATTTTCTTTAGCAGCTTTGATTGCATTGATGTGCTGCACCGCTCTGCTTTTGGTCATTTCGCTGGAAGAAATCAGAAGCATAGTTTCTACGCCTTGCATTGCAGTGCGTAAGGAATCAAAATCATCATAGTTGCCTATTTTGACATCTATACCTTTAGATTTTAATTCTGCTGCCTTCGCTTCATCTCTTGCCAATGCTGAAATTTGTTTTGCTGCAATTCCTTTTTGAAGCAAAAAGTTAATAGTTGATTTTCCTAATTGTCCTGTTGCTCCTGTGATGAATACTTTGCTCATAATTTTTTTATTTTTTTAGTGAAACATTTTTTTAACCGGACAAAGATACTACTTTTGCTATACTTTAGTAACTACTATACCATAATATATCGCTATACTTTGGTATAGCATAAGTAAATAAAAAATAAAATGAGCAGAATATCAGAATTAGTTAAGGTAAAGAAATGTTCGGGAGAGTTTGTTTTAGCCGTAAACGACACGATGAACGTTTTAAATGGCAAATGGAAACTGCCCATTATAGGTTCTTTGCTCTATGGTAAAAAACGCTTCAAGGAATTGGAAAGGGAAATTCCTAAAATCACGCCCCGTATGCTTTCCAAAGAGCTGAAAGACCTGGAAGTTAATAGCATAGTAACCCGCACTGTTTATAATACCACTCCTGTTACTATAGAGTATGAATTGACGAAATCGGGAAATTCGCTCAATACGGTTTTGGATGCTATGATAGGATGGGGCTTGCAACACCGCAAAATGGTAATCGGAAAAAAGGAGAAGGTTGCTGAAACTGTCAGAGTTTAACAAAGTGGTGGACTTTTTTTAAATTTTTTTACTGTGTCGGCAGGTCGTGTATTTGTCTGTCAGAGGTCGGTCGGTTGGGTATTGCGGTTTCGTCCTACCATTGTTGGCATTTCGTTATTCTTCATCCAATGTTTTTATCAGTCCGAAACATAATTGGTCAATATTGCCCATTTTTTCGTTAAATGCAGAAACATTGGATAGTATTACTATTCCATTTTTGTTTTCTAAATCTAAGGCCATTGAGGAAGTATAGCCTCCAGTTCCACCATTATGCCAAATTAATTCGCCACCATTTTTTCTTTTTAAAATATGCCATCCAAGTCCTATACTCATATTGTCGTTTACTCTAAATGTAGGCTTTTGGGTTAACGCTAATTCCTTATTCGCAGTATCAAATTGAGCTAAAGCAAACTTTGATAAATCTTCTACAGTTGAAAAAATTGCTCCACCACCAGCTAAAACATCAAAATCCCAATTCGAAGTAGGTTTCCCATTTGGCTTTAATCCTTTCACAAGTTCAGTTTTTAAATTTTCTCTTTTACTCGTAGAGTTTACCATTTTATATTTTGTAAATATTTTCTCTTGTAAGAGTAATTCATAAGTTGATTTTGCAATAGTTGCTAATTCAAATCCCAAAACACCAGCACCAAGATTAGAGTATTCATACTTGATTCCAGGTTCTTGATTTAGCTTCACTTCTTTTGTTAGATAGCTTATGAGCATTTCTTTGTCATAATCTTTATAAGGATTGTCTTGGTCAACAAACAAAAGGTTCAGATTTGAAGGTAATCTTGGAAGTCCAGATGTATGATTGGCAAGTTCCTTGAAAGTGATTACATTATCGGAATTAATTTTGAAATCAAGGTAATCTTGAATATTGTCGTCTAATTTTATTTCTTGGTCGTTTACAAAATTTGACAACAAGGTTGCGGTAAATACTTTAGTTATAGAACCTATTTCAAAAGTATTCTTAAAATTTTCAATTAACTTAATTGTGTCATTCGTTCTTTCTATTCCAATAAAATCAATTTTTCCGTTTTTAATTAAAGCGATTGATAATTGAGTGTTGTTTGGGAATGATTTGGTGTTATCAAATAGAAGTTCAGACTGCTCTTTAGTAATTCCATTATTTGAGATTTCAATCCCATTTTCAGCAACGGTTGTTTGCCCATTAGAACAACTTGAAAGTATAATTCCAATTAGTGCAGTTAAATATTTTCTCATTTGTTTTTTCATAATGAATGCCAACGGTCAAGTATAAGCGTAGTGCGGGTTTTCGAAGCAATACACTGTCTGCCCGCACGAACTTTGATAGATGCCAAAATACTAAATTTTAACCACTTTGCCCGCATTACGCTTATACAATGTGTGTGCCTAGCATGGCACGAGTTGAAAGATACTCAGATTATCTTGAGGGTGCAAGTCCCTTGTATGCGAGCAGCGAAGCATACTAGCAAGTGGCAAGGTCGGATGAAGTGATTCATTGACTGAAGGAAGCCAAACGGCAAATCCCTGTTCTGACGAACAGAAACTACATACAGAGGCTCAATAACCGTGGTCGAGCAAGCACATCATTGCAAAGGCCGTGCTGTCAGTGGTGTTGGGTAGATGTAGCAGAAATAGGGAGAAAGATAAGTGCCTTACCTAGGGAGGTCTCTAGATGTCTGGAACATCGAAGAGAAGTCAGCAGAGGTCATATTAGTTGACAGTAACGAGCAGGGAATGCTAAATCCATAACCCTGATGGTCTCACA
>QNXU01000220.1 GCA_003973485.1 Bacteroidota bacterium
CCAAGTTTCAATTTCATCTATCCATTCTAAATTGATGATATGTTTCCTGCTAACTCTGAAGAAATGTTTGTTATCAAGCTTTTCGTCCAATGCATTTAAGGACTTGTGAATCATCGGCTTATTTTTATCAAAATAAACTTTGATATAATTTCCATCAGATTCAAATAAACGAACGTCTTTTAATTTTACAAACCAGCAATTATCACCATCTTTTACAAATACCTGATCGTTTACTGTCAATTGATTACTCTTCTTCTGTTTTTCTTCCTGGGCTTCAACTTCTTTCCTGATTTTATTGATTGATTCTGATAACCTTTTGGGTTCAATAGGTTTTAAAAGATAGTCCAATGCATTGAATTCAAAAGCTTTTAAGGCATACTCATCGTAAGCAGTGGTGAAGATAACTTTTGGGGTTTTTTCTAAGGTTTCCAATAATTCAAAGCCGGTTTTTCCTGGCATTTGAATATCTAAAAATATAAGATCGGGATTTAGCTTATCAATCAGTTGCTCCGCTTCATCTGCATTGGCTGCTTCACCTAATATTTCAATGTCTTTATATTCTGTTAACAAATTGCTCAATTCCTTTCGAGCCAACCTTTCATCATCAATAATTAATACCTTCATATTTCTAAATTAAAATGTTCAATAACTGATTTGAGGAATTTTTACCGTGGTTAAAACTACACCATCTTGTTCATTTTTTATACTAAACGAAGCTTCTTTATCAAAGATTAATTTTAATCGCTGTTTAGTATTCTCAATTCCAAATCCTTTATGCTTTCTCCTTTTATCCAATTTAAAGTTGCCAGAATTTCTGATAAAAATATTCAAACACTTTTTATCATCTACCTGAGTTTCAATGGAAAGCTTTCCTCCAGATGTTAGATTTGAAATGCCGTGTTTAATGCCATTTTCCACTAATGTTTGTATCATTAAAGGTGGGACTTGATATTTATAAGATTCAGGATGAATCACAAATTCAGTAGTGAGCCTTTCTTCATATCTAATCTTTTCTAATGCCAAAAAGTCGATGACCGTATTCAATTCATCATTGAAGTTAATCAATCTTTTCTTATCCAATATTAATGAGTTTCTGAGAATATTGGATAATTGTGTAATAGAATTCTTTGCTTTTGCAGGATCCTCATCTACTAAAGCCCTAACGCTGTTTAATGCATTAAATATAAAATGAGGATTAAGCTGTGATTTTAAATTATTTAATTCAATCTCGTTCATTGCAGCCTCAAACTTCAATGAGCGATTATAGTTTTCTACATAGTGATACATGAAGTAAACTAATGACCAAAGAAAGAACAAGATCAAATAGGCTAGAATATTTAGAAAAATCACCCTAGGATTAAGATCAAAAGCAGGGTCTAGAAAACCTAGTAATGATGACAGCCCAAATAAAAACCCGTAATTAATAATGCTGAGAATAAAGCAGGCAATGATTACTCTAACTACCAGTTTTTGAATAATTATTTTCAGCCAACCGTTTCTAATAATAAAGTTTCTATAAATATGGGTGAGGCAAATATAAAAAGGGACAAGAATGAGCTGGACAATTATCTGCTGAGTAGAAAGATTATCTCCAAAGTATGCTAAAAAAATATTGAGTAAGCCATAGGCAGACCAACCAACAATTTGAAGCGTCCAATACAGTACCTTTTTGTTCATCTCAAGTCTGGCTCAAAAAATGGATCTTTTATTTATATATTGATCACAAAATAAGCTTCTTTTTGGAGATTTAAGAAACCGTCTATCAAATCATTCGACTTTATGTTTTATCCTTTTGGCTCTTTACTTTAGGAACAAATGGCCGAATGATTAATCGAGTACCTCTGTCATAGGTGAAATAATTCCATACCCAGTTGCTGAGAATTACAATCTTATTTCTAAAACCAACTATTGAAATCAAATGCACAAACATCCAAATAAACCAAGCAAAAAAGCCACCAAAATGGAGATTTTTTGGCAAATCAACTACTGCTTTATTACGACCAACAGTTGCCATACTTCCTTTATCTAAGTATTTAAATGGCTTTTGCTCTTTCCCTTTAAAAGAGGCTAATATATTTTTTGCAAGTCTTTCTCCTTGTTGCATTGCAACGGGCGCAAGCATTGGGTGACCTTTCGGAAAATCTTCTGTTTCCATTAATGCAATATCTCCTACTGCATAAATATTTTCAGTGCCTT
The DNA here is from genome assembly GCA_003973485.1 of Bacteroidota bacterium. Lineage (GTDB taxonomy): Bacteria > Bacteroidota > Bacteroidia > Cytophagales > Cyclobacteriaceae > Marivirga. The sequence goes on from QNXU01000220.1 coordinate 2,197, forward strand.
CCACTAAATTATAACTATTTACTTTATAGCGGCTATTTTTAACACTTTCCTCCGAAAGCCCTTCAATTACATTCCCCATAACGCCCGCTCCCCAAAGTAGAGTTGCCGCAGGAATGGTTTCTTTATTGCTGAAAACTACCTTTTCACCATCATAGCTATCCACCATGGTGTTTAATTTGACATTTACTTCAAATTTCTTAAGGTATTTTTGCGCTTTTTTATCCGCAAATTCTGACATTCCTCCTAAAAGTCTGTCCATTCCTTCCACTAAATAGATGTTTAATCTACTAAAATCTAAATCAGGATAATCATTTGGCAAAACATGCTTTTTAAGCTCACCTAAGGCGCCTGCTAATTCAACACCAGTAGGGCCACCGCCAACAATTACAATATTCATCAAGCGCTCAATCTTCTCTTCATCAGAACTTAATACTGCCTCCTCAAAATTTTGTAAGATATGGCTCCTAAAATCCAATGCTTGAGGTATTTGCTTAAGTGGAAAAGCTTTTTCAAATTTTTCATTTTGCCCAAAGAAATTGGTTTTAGAACCAGCAGCGATAATCAGGTAATCATAAGATAATTCTCCTACATTGCTAATAAGCTTGTTTTCCTTTTGATCTATTTTAGAAACTGTAGCCATTCTAAAAAATATATTTTTATGATTTTCAAGTAGTTTTCTTAAGGGGCCAGCTATTGAATCAGGTTCTAAGCCCGCAGTTGCTACCTGATAAAGCAAAGGTTGGAAAGTATGGTAATTATGCCTATCTAATAATACTACTTGAACATCTTGACCTGCAAATTTTTTAGCCATCGTGATGCCTGCAAAGCCTCCACCTATAATGACAATTCTCTTTTGCGTGGTATTAGGTATTTTAAACGAATTGGGCTTATCCATAATTGATATTTATTATTAACTAGAGCATTTATTAACTCCGTTAAAATTATTAGGTTTTATGGATTAAATTGACATAATTTTAATACTAACATTTATTTATTCTTACATAAGCGGATAAATTTTAAGGGCAAATCAAAGCAACTTTCTATTAAGTTAAGCATCTTGAAAGAATTCAATATCAAAACTTAAAAAAGAACCCAAACCTTGATTTAAATAATCTAAACAATGGTTGGTTTTTGTTATAACTTTCAACAATACAATTTTCTAAAATCTAATAAGATTTCATCTTTTCTTCACAACTACATATACGGCTGATTTACAGGTATTTAAAATGCTATGGGTTTTTACAAAACATAATAAGATTGCTATAAAATAAAAAGAATCAAGCAAGTATTTTTGAGCTGATTTTATCTAGTAAATCAACTCGCTATGAAAGAATATTATGAGAAGAAGTAATAACTCAGAATATTGTATGTTTTACAAAATTGTTGTTTTTTGTATTTTTTATTACATGTAAAGTACATCTACCAAATAATTTTTCAATAATTAGAAGCAACTTTCCTATAAAATTCTGCGTCAACCCTATACAAGAACCTAAAACAAAATATTATGAAAAGGGCAATAGTAATTTTAGCATTAATTTTTACAATCGGAAATGTATATGCTAATGAAAAGAAAGTATCAATTGATGAAAAATTAATCAAGGAAGTAAAAGCCGAAATGGAAGAACCTTTCTATTTTATTGAAGGGTTAGAACAAGAGCCTGATGTGTTGGTTTACAGCATTGATGGAGTTCTTTTGCACAGCTTTCAGAAAGATAATATTGATCCCATAGCCATGAGAAATGTGGATTTTCTTATGGAAATCAACTCTCAAAAAATATTTATTAAAGTAACGGAACTAAAGCCTAATATTTAAGCTTTATTAGGTATAGTTTAATTCATAGTGAATGGTTGATGTTTTGGTAAGTAAAAGCCTCCAAGCTGCAAAGCAGGAGGCTTTTTACTTTAAAAAAACATTAATTCCCTTCAGCAACTGAGTCTAATAATCTCAAGGCATTTGGCCCTAAATGTTTAGCAATGATTTTTCTGTAGCTAGGGCTATTTCTGTATGATTCAGTCAAAAATTCATTAAATGGCTTTACCCAATCACTATTTTTTGGCATCAAAATTCCAAATTCTTCTGCTGTTTGGTCTCCAGCAGGATGTCTTTTAATTGGCTTATTCGATTGAATAGCATCTAAGTAATAAGTGAAGTCTACATTAACGAAATAGTTTTCATCCCTTCCAATCATTACCATTCCTTCATCAAAATAATTAACATACTCAATTTTTAATGATGGAAAATACTGACTTTTAATTTTCATGATCTGCTCTTCATTAGTAGTACCTTTTATGGTAATAGCAGTCTTTCCAGCAAAAACATCTCCTATATTTGAAATATCATTAAGCGTAGGAACATTCTTATTGGTAAGGAGCATAGCAATATTTGTAATGTAGGGTGGGCTAAAATTATATTCTTTTTTTCTTTTTGCAGTTATTGTGGTATTGCTCAATCCAAATACTCCATTGGATGATTTCTTAACTGCTCCCAAATAATCTGTAAAATTATTTGCATGTTGTTTTTCCATAGTAGAATTGACTGTTATTCCATATTTATCTAATAAGAAAAATTCAAAATCGCTCATAATATCCACACAAACACCAGTCACTTGCCCTCCAATATTGGCGGCAAAGCCTGGAGCTTCAGAATAAACATAAGTTAAATTAGCTGTTTTGCTTTCCTTCGCTTTTTTGAAAGTATCTCCTGAATATTGCGCTTGAGAATTGAAACCAAAGCAAAGTAGAGAAATAATAAAAACTGAATAGAGTAGTGATTTTTTCATAATAATAGTTTAGTGTCCAATCAGAAAAGTACTTAAACCATAATGAAGATGTGGAAACAGATAGAGATATTAGAACCTCTTTAAAAGCCATGATGGCAAAAACAATGAACATCGAAACACGTAATACTTCAGAGAAAATACTTTTTAACATTAAAACTCTCCGTAAAGAGTTTATATCTTTATTTAATGTAAACAACATAGATGACGGAACAAAGGAAGACATTGTAAACAATGTAATGCAGCAATTTAATGACGAACTTGGAAAAGGAAATACTCCTATAGATGAAAAAACAGCTATTCTTACAAAT
>QNXU01000095.1 GCA_003973485.1 Bacteroidota bacterium
AACTGGTGCCATTTTATATTGGTTGGGTCAAGGGCCTGTGAAAGGCTTTGCGATTACCTTGATGATTGGTATAGCTTGTTCATTCTTCTCAGCTGTATTTATCACAAGAGTTATTGTAAGCTGGATGAGCAAAAAAGGCGATCAAAGCAAAATTTCTTTTGCTACGCCATTCTCTAAAAACTTATTGAACAATATTTCAGCCAATTTTATGAGCAAAAGAAAAATGGCTTATATAGGTTCTGGAATTGTTATTACAATCGGTATTGTTTTAATGGTGACTAAAGGATTGACCTTAGGTGTTGACTTCACTGGTGGTCGTTCTTATGTGGTGAGATTTGCTGAGCAAGTAGAAACTACTAGCCTTAAAGTTGCTTTAGATGGCAAACTAGAAGATGCTGGGACTGAAGTGAAAACTTACGGAGCCAATAACATTCTTAAGGTTACGACTTCATACTTAGTGAATGAAGAATCAACAGAAGCAGATAATACGGTTAAAACAAAAATCATTGATGGTATAGCAGAAGCAACCGGTATGAGTTATGTTGAAACAGAATCTGCAATGGGAGATAATGATTTTACTATTAGCGGTTCTTCTAAAGTTGGTGCTACAATTGCAGATGATATTAGAAATTCATCTCAAGAATCCGTGATTTTTGCACTTATCGCAATCTTTATCTATATCTTAATCCGATTTAGAAGATGGCAGTTTGGTTTGGGTGCTGTTGTGGCCTTATTCCATGATACTTTATTCGTATTGTCAGCTTTTGCCATTGCAAAATTATTAGGCTTCTCATTCGAAATTGATCAGGTGTTTATTGCCGCAATCCTAACAGTAATTGGTTATTCGATTAACGATACTGTGGTTGTATTTGATAGAATTAGAGAAACTTTAGGCATTAAGTCGAAAGCAACAAATGAAGAAACTTTCAATACTGCAATTAATCAGACAATCAGTAGAACTATAATGACTTCATTAACAACTTTGCTGGTTATCTTAATTCTATTTATTTTCGGTGGAGAAGTATTAAGAGGATTCTCTTTTGCTTTATTGGTTGGTATCTTAGTGGGTACTTATTCTTCCATCTTTATTGCAACTCCAGTAGTTTTGGATTTAGCAAAGAGAAAAAAGAAAGCCGTAGAAGCTTAAAAATTAATTTAGACATCATAAAAAAGCCTTTCAGATTAATTTCTGAAAGGCTTTTTTGATTTTAACAACTAGAGCCTGAACATAGCGTCATTACGAGCAAAGCGAAGTAATCTAAGGCTTGTTAGTTTCTGCGAAAATAGCCTCGAGTATGTGGCATTCTTACCTCCATCGTAATGATGCATGAATTGACTAGGTGAGCTTGATAGCAGAATGCGTAGATTTATTGTTGATAGCAAAAAAATAGCACCAGATGACTACCTGATGCTATCTATTCTATAAAAAGAAATTTTATTTCTTAAGCCATAGCTTCTTCTGGTTTATCCTCATATTCTGAAACCGGAATACAGCTACACATCAAGTTTCTATCACCATAAGCACTATCAATTCTGCTCACGCTTGGCCAGAATTTGTTATGACGAACCGTTTCTAAAGGAAATACAGCTTTTTCTCTAGAGTAAGGCATTTCCCACTTTTCAGCTAATGCAACAGACATCGTATGAGGTGCATTTTTCAATACATTTTGATCTGCATCTGCTTTTCCATCTGCTATTTCTTGTATTTCTTTTCTAATAGAAATCATAGCAGTACAGAATTTATCCAACTCCATTTTGCTTTCACTTTCAGTTGGCTCAATCATCATAGTTCCTGGAACTGGGAAAGAAACTGTTGGAGAATGGTATCCATAATCCATTAATCTCTTAGCGATATCTTCTACTTCAACACCAAATTCCTTAAAAGCTCTACAATCAATAATCATCTCATGCGCAGCTCTCCCTTTTTGGTTTGTATAGAGAACAGGGTAATGTCCTGCTAGCGTTTCTTTAATATAATTAGCATTTAGAATTGCTATTTGAGTAGCAGCTTTTAATCCTTTTGCTCCCATCATGCAGATGTAAGCATAACTGATTGCTAATATACTTGCACTTCCCCATGGTGCAGCAGAGATTGCAGAAATCGCTTGATTTCCTCCAGTTGGCACCAAAGGATTACCCGGTAAAAAGTCCGCCAAGTGTTCCGCTACACAAATTGGCCCCATACCAGGCCCACCACCACCGTGCGGTATACAGAATGTTTTATGAAGGTTTAAGTGACATACATCAGCACCAATATTTGCTGGAGAAGTCAATCCTACTTGAGCATTCATATTGGCACCATCCATATAAACCTGTCCGCCATTATCATGAACTATTTGACAAATTTCTTGAATACTTTCTTCAAAGACACCGTGAGTGGAAGGATAAGTCACCATCAAGGCAGCTAAATTATTTTTATACTCTTCGGCTTTAGCTCTTAAATCTTCTAAATCAATATTTCCTTTTTCATCACATTTGGTAATAACCACTTTCATACCTGCCATAACCGCGCTTGCCGGGTTGGTACCATGAGCAGAAGAAGGAACTATTGTTACATTTCTGTGATCTTCACCCCTGCTCTTATGATAGGCTCTTATTACCATTAATCCTGCATACTCACCTTGAGCACCAGAATTCGGTTGAAGTGAAGTTGCAGCAAAACCCGTAATCTCAGTTAGCATATTTTCTAACTTAATGAACATCTCACGATAACCTAAAGCCTGCTCTTTAGGAGCATACGGATGTATATGTGCCAATTTTGGCCATGTTACTGGAATCATTTCAGCTGTTGCATTCAATTTCATGGTGCATGAACCTAATGAAATCATAGAATGAACTAATGATAAATCCTTGTTTTCAAGCCTTTTAATGTATCGTAACATTTCGTGCTCAGCATGGAATTGGTTAAATACCGGATGCTCCATGAATCTACTTTCACGGATAAATTGCTTAGGCCAATCTAAATTAAGGTCATTAACTTTTTCTTCTACTACATATTTAGAGGCATCTTCATCCACTACTAAAGCAAATATTTCTATTAACTCTTTTATATCATGAATTCTGGTAGTTTCATTTAAAGAAATAGAAACCGTATGAGTACCACTTAAATTTAAGTTGATTTTTCTTTCGTATAATAAAGAGTGTAGCTTTTCACGAAGTTTTTCTGATTCCAATTGAATAGTAATGGTATCAAAGAAATTTTTATTCGTTACTTCATATCCTAAAACAGTTAATCCATTTGCTAATAACTTAGTCAAAGAATGTGTTCGTATGGCGATTTTCTTTAAGCCTACAGGGCCGTGATAAACCGCATACATTCCTGACATAATAGCTAATAGAACCTGTGCTGTACAAATATTTGAGGTTGCTTTTTCCTTTTTAATATGCTGTTCCCTAGTTTGAAGCGCCATTCGATAGGCTTTATTGCCTTCCTTATCAATCGAAACACCAATTATTCTACCAGGAATTTGTCTTTTGAACTTTTCTCTTGTTGCAAAATAAGCTGCATGAGGTCCGCCATAACCTAATGGAATACCAAATCTTTGTGAAGTACCCACCACACAATCAGCCCCCATTTCACCAGGAGGTGTTAAAAGTGCCAAGGAAAGTAAATCTGCGCCTATAGTTGAATAAATATTGTTTTCAGTTGCTGCTTCTATATATGGTTTAAGATCTAGAATCTCACCTTTAAGATTGATTTGTTGAGCATAAAACCCGAATATTTCAGGATCATTTACATCTAGGTGAGTCAAGTCCGCAAAGCGTAATTCAATTCCTAGAGGATTAGCTCTGGTTTTTAAGATGTCTATAGTTTGAGGAAAAGTATTTTCATCAACAAAGAAAACATTAGCTGATTTCTTTTTCCCTTTTCTCAATCCATAAAACATACTCATAGCCTCTGCAGCAGCAGTACCCTCATCTAATAAGGAAGCATTTGCTATCTCCATACCCGTCAAATCAATCACCATGGTTTGGAAGTTAACAAGAGCCTCCAATCTACCTTGTGCTATTTCCGCTTGATAAGGAGTATATGCAGTGTACCATCCTGGATTTTCTAATATATTCCTTTGGATTACTCCAGGCGTGTGGGTATTGTAATAACCTAGACCAATATATGATCTAAAAATTTGATTTTTATCAGCTATATCTCTAAAAGATTCTAAAAATTCAAATTCAGTTTGCGCTTCCGGGAGGTTTAAATCCTTCTTAAGCTGAATAGCTTTAGGGATGGTTTCATCAATAAGATGTTCTAAAGAATCGGCTTTTACCGTTTTCAGCATCTCCGATATTTGCTGATTATCCGGTGCATTATGCCTCACATCAAATCTTTCTTGGTACAGAGGGTTTAATTTCATAATATTTGAAAGTATCTTTAATAAAAATTTTAGATATTCACGGACTGTTTCGTGCCACAAAAGTACAATATATTATTTAGGATTTTTGTTCACTTTACAGTAAAAAATTTAAATAAATTTACCTTTAACCCCTTAATTATGAAGACTTTTTTCTCTACTCTAGTTATGAGTTTATTAGCTGTTAGTTTGCTATCGGCTCAAGTCATGGAAAAGCAAGCAAGAAAATATGCTAAAACCATATCAAATGATGATTTAACACGACATTTAACCATACTCGCAGCCGATTCCCTAGAAGGAAGAGAGACAGGAAAAAAAGGGCAGAAAATGGCTGCTGAATACATTAAAAACCAATTTAAATCATTAGGCTTAAAAGCTCCTGTTGAAGGCTCCTATTTTCAGAAGTTTAATTTATATCAAACTTTTAGAGGTGAGGCTGAAATGCTTGTGAATGATAAAAAAATCAAGAACCTAGACCAAATGGTATATTGGGCAAATGTTCCTTTCGAAAAGAAAGAAATCGAAATTGTATATGTAAATAAAGCACAAGAAGAAGATTTGGATAATATTGAGGCAGAAGGTAAATTTTTAGCCTTTGCAGCAGACGGACAATTTACACCTACTTTAAAAATAATTGAAGAGCTTGGAGCACAAGGTGCCATTGTTTTTGCAGAAGATAGCAGTAGAATGAATATGGTTTTACGTTATGGTCAATATTATGCTACCCATGGCGCCCTATCTAGAACTAAACCTTCAACTGATGGCCTTGCCAGTGTGGTGATGTACAAAGAATTAGCAGAAGAAGTCTTTGGTAAACCTATTTCAGAATTGAAAATTGGAGATACTGCCTCTGCTGAATTATTTGCAGAAATCAATACAGAAGTTTTAGAGACAGAAAATGTGCTAGGTTATTTGGAAGGCACCGAAA
>QNXU01000424.1 GCA_003973485.1 Bacteroidota bacterium
TTGATGTCATATTCTTCGAGACGATTTCGAACGTCTTGCTCATGTTCAATGATACCGTTGTATGCGTCAATTGTAATTGGGTCTAGAAACACCCTACAATAATTAATGTACCCTTTTTTGTAGCCAAAAAATCTTGCCCTTTGCTGTACAGTATCTACGTTACCAACACCTAAGTTTCTTGGCATATAAGTAACTGTGAGTCCTTCCACTGTAAAGCCCCTATCCATTGATTGGCCACCAACAAGAATCCATGAATAGTTATTCTGCCAGGGGATTTGTGGAGTTGGGCCTCTTCTTGAATTAACTTCAATAACCGGAGTGTATTTGATGACATGAATTAAATGATGGCCTGTAAGATCTTCAAATAACGGAAGTGAATCACCTACTGTAAGATGTAAATCATTGTATGCATCTCTGAACTCTTCAAGTAATTCATTCTTCTCGGTCTCATCATCACTTTCGAGCAACCTTGCCCAACTTTGGCCCATACCTCTTACCCAATTGAAATAAGTGCTATGGTCTTCTTGCAGCCTTGAAGGGTGAACAATCATCGAACGATTCTGCTGGTTGCGTTGGATTTCTCCTGCCACAACGCCCAAGAAGAAGACTTGAACGGCACGAATAAGACTTTCTGGTGGCGCATGAAGTGGATTTGTAGCAGTCGGGATATCATTCAAAGGGATTTCCTCGATTAAATGAGCATTCTCCCTGAAGAACTGAATACCTCCGGTATATTCTACCCCTGGCGTAAGTAGTTTGATGAAATTAGGGGACAGCCTATCAACAATATTAATAAACAGGTTAGCTTGTGGTGTGGCCGTATACTGAAGAAATGTATGATGAGGGAAAATTGCCTTTAGACCATTGATTCTTCTGTAAATAGTTGACACCTCATTTTCCGAAAGGTCTTCAATATCAATACCTTCTCTCGCAGCTTGGCGAGCTCGGGTGTTAAGGCTGGCTTGGTCGCCTTCATCATCAATGATTAATGTGGGAACCCCTTCCAAATTCAAACCACTTAATAATTGAGTTATGTTTCTTAACCGAGGGCCATTCTTCATTACCGTAAGCAATGCAGTTCTGCACCTATCATTCGGATAGTAAGGGTCGCGCCATTGGTCAAGAAGCATTTCAAGTTGGTCGAATTCTTCCGTGCTGTCAGGATTTTTAAATAAGGCCCATTTTTGATCTAAACCGTAGCGGTCGTTTACCCGTAAATCTTTCCGCAGACGCTCGGTGGATTGGTTAACAAGATTAACTGAAGTGCCTGCTATTACAATTACAACCTGGTAGTTATTGTCGCGTGCTAACGCAGTAAGCGTAGTAAAGGATAGTGTTTTTCCACTCTGTACGTATCCGATAACAATACCCGTATCATGGTTTTCGCTTACTAATGGACTCCCACATGCTTGCATCACACGATAGGTTTCATCAAGCACCCTGTTACCGGAATCATTTAGTGATCCGTCATGGTTGGCAAATCCTTTTGTCCTGAGTAAATCCATTGTCTCATCACCAACGAAAGGTTGCCATGAATCGTTGGTTGACTGTTCTTGTATTTCAATTGTTTCGCTCATTCATGTTGGTTTTTTGAAAGGCAACTAATTAATCCATTAAAGTTTCTTCTGACTTCTCCCTGTGTCTTGGCACCGCTTTCCTTGGCAATTACCTCTGATAAACCAAGTGCTGCTGCCATACGTAATACAGGTTCCACTTTTGAATTGTCAACACCAACAAACTGAATCATGAACGGATGAGTAAGGGAAAGACGAATGCCTATTTGTCTCACAGCGGCACTTTTATTTTTTTCGTTTATCAGATGATCTCCCACTTCAAGGAGTTCCTTCAATGACGGGTCGTAAGAAAGTTCAACCGATATTTTCCATGTTACCCGGTTAAATCGAACTTCAAAATCCCGATGAATCGCTTTTTCAGTTTGAACGAGTTCTTCTTGCTCAGGCAAACCATTACTTGATGATTCCCGAACTTGTGTGATTGCTGCAGGCGCGTTTTTTTCCAAATCATTAACTGTTTGGTCTAACGCCTTTTTGGTTGACTTGTATTCTTTTTCGGTCGCACGGACCCTATATTGCTCCGATTGCTGTAAGAGTGGAAATGCTTTGCTGCTTATGTCGTCTTTAAGCAACCGCAAGAAAATGTCAAGGTTCTCATCCCATTGTATACCTTTTTTGGTAAAGGTTACCTTAAAACCTTCAAGATGCAGTTCTCCAAAAACTCTTTGATAACGAAAACTATTTGGATTGCCAAAAATGAACTCGGGACGGAAACCGTTATCAAAACTGCCCTCAATGACCCTACCCCTTCTAAACAGGGCAAAGCCAGCTTGAGAAGTTGATGCCTTTTCACGGATAGCCACAAAACCATGTACACTTAAATCGTCTTCTATTGGGAAATTAATTTCCTTGCGCCAAAGGACCGGTTCTCCACCAGGCTCGTCATATCTCGGAACCTTCAGAATCTTTGGGTCTTGGTATCTTAGCTCTTCATTGTCTACTTTGAGAGTCAATATTCCCTTCCGGATAAATTCACGATAAATGCTCTTAAGATGTTCCTTGACCTTGCCCAAACCCCTTCTTCTGGGGATTTTGCTCACATTGAGAAGTTCAATAATCGTATAATGATGATTTTTGTCGCATTGTTTTACCGATACATCTAATTCTTCGAGTTTGTCCTCAAAAATTTTCGTCATCTCAAAACGAACAGTTCTTTCATCGGATTCACCAAGCGCAGTTGTGCGAACACTCCATTCATCAGCGAACCAACAAGCTGCTGATTTCATTCCCATACCAAACTCTGAAAGTCCAGAAGTGTCAGGAGGAATTTCTGCTGCACGAAAAGCTCTTCGATAATCTTCCCTATGAATCCCAGCAGCATTGTCTCGAATAGTTATTTTGTTGTTCTGTTGGTCGATTTCGATATTGACTTCCAGTTGGAAGCCCTCACCATGTATGTCCTTTAATTTTTCTTCATAAAGCTGGTAACTTGCTATGGAATTGTCAACGAATTCAGCAAGGGCAAACCAAGTCTCATACTCCAAGAACTTGAGAACGGACAGGATATGAACCTGCGGACGAATGTTTACTTTTACCGTTTTAGTCATTAGGCAACTGATTGTTTAGCTCTTTCTTTTTCAGGCAGAACTTCTTTGCCATTCAGTTCCTTTTGAGCGGGTTCTTGGATTAGCTGCTCGGCAATTAGCTTGACAATCTTGGCATTTACAGCGTTACCCAATGCTTTGAAAGCAGCATTATCAAATTCGGGTAATTTCCTTAATCCATCAAGTGATTGGAGTTTAAGTCCTTCTTCTTTAGTAATGTATCTATTCTTCCATCCGATTATGGGCACTTGTGTGTTAGTACAAACCAAAGAGGGAAAGAAGTCTGTATTCTTAACACGAACACCTGAAGCGCGAAACTGCAATATGTAATTCTTGATATTTCTTTCTCTGTCGCCCACATTCCATTCCAATTTCTGCCAACTTTGATGAGGCAGTTGAGCGATTTGATCAACTGCCTCTTTGATAAATTTTCTGTTGTCCTTGTAAAACTGTCGGTTATACCCAATCCAGCGTTTTTTCCAACTTGGGAACTTTTTTTTAGTTCGGGCATAGCTTGGCAGGTTTGCAAGCTGTTCTTTTTTTGTCATTCCCTTCAAAGAAATGCCAAAATTGCCTTTGAATTCACCCAACCTTTCAGCAGACATTTTATAAGGGTAGGGCCATTCATAAGGATATGTTGCCCCAAATTCCATCCCCCAAATCGGGAAGCCTGGAATTTTGGTTTCTTCAGGAATTGCCGAAAGAAACTCTTGCCATATTTTGAGCACCATTTGATTCACTTTTGGAAGTGACTTATAGTTCTCCGGCTTGTCATCAATAAAATATTTGATGTCAGCAAGCAAAGTCGTTTGCTCGTCAATTGCTGAAAATTGAAAATGATCAAGCCCTTTTCGACTGCCAACTATAAAAATCCGTAACCTGTGTTGTGGTACACCAAAGTGATGCGGAGAGTAGTTCTTATGGTCAACCTCATAGCCAAGTTCTTCAAATCGAGATTCCATGTACTTCCACGTTTCTTCATTGTCATGTTTCGCAATGAATGGGACATTTTCTAGTATAAAGTAGTCTGGCTCTCGGTGTTCCAAAATTTTAACGATCTCCTCAAACAATGTTCCCCTTTCCGTGTCGTTACGTCCAAGTTGTTTTCCTGCTTTTGAAAAAGGTTGGCATGGAAAGCCAGCGCATAATATATCGTGAGGAGGAATGCTGTCAATGTCTGTTTCAACAATCTTTCTGATGTCGCCAAAGGGTGTAAGCCCCCAATTCTCTTTGTAAATATGTTGAAGTGTCGGGTCTATCTCGCTTGCATAAACACATTCGTGTCCAAGGTCATGCAATGCCTTATGGAATCCTCCGAGTCCCGCAAATAGGTCAATAAATTTCATTCAGTGTCAATGTAAGGTTTAGTCTGCGTGTTGCCAAGATTTGGCTCTTTTGCAAAGTTTGAGTTGTAACTCGGCTCGTTAGGCTTTGAAAATGTCCAAATGTGCACTAGCAGAAATTGTTAAAAATACGAAATGTGAGGGTTTTTCTTACTGTCGGCGGTTATTATTTCACTTGTTCTATATCAGCTAATTATCAATCAATGATTCGATATATATTGTCTTTTTATATAACACAATGAAATATCATTTTAACCACACCATCAATACAAGAACAATAAATCCACACTAACAACTCTAGCTTCAAACTGTTCCGTCCATTGAGAAAGTCAATTTTTGAATGCGGCACCCTAAAGGGTGCTCTTTTGTGGATAGGGAGAAAGAAGACAAATGCGGTTTTTTGTTCGATTTTGTGAGGAAATACCTTGGCTTAGGTGTATCTTAAAGTAGTTTAAACCACTGATAACCAATCATTAAATAGATAACGCTTAAGAAAGATGATGCACGCTATAAACGAAATTGAAGTAACCTATCGACACGAGATACCAGCTACATTTTGGAAGAAAATAAGTACATCGGGAGATGCTGCTGACGTGTTGTACTCCCATTGGAATCCAAACACTATTGGACTGAATGAATGCTTCAAAGTATTGCTTCTGAACAACGCCCATAAAGTAAAAGGGATTTATCAAATCTCACAAGGCGGGATAACCGGAACCCTCATTGACATCCGCATTTTGTTTGCCGTCATACTAAAGAC
>QNXU01000060.1 GCA_003973485.1 Bacteroidota bacterium
CATGAAAGCCTCGAAACTTTTGATGAAATTGTTTACAAAACAAGAGAAATAGTCAGGCCAGATAGGTCTGAACCTAGACCAAAAAAAACAAAAAAGCCTTATTCAATGAATTACAAGAGATTATAACCTTAACTAAACGACATTGATTCGTAAATAATCAATTTGATATGATAACAGTAATTAAAAAAGGTACTCCAATTAAAAAAATGAAAGAGTTAATGGATAAAGCTTTTTCAAAATCTGCTAAAAATGATATTAGGAAATATGCAGGTATCCTCAAAACTGAAATTGACCCTTTGGAGTATCAAAAACAAATGAGAAATGAATGGGAATAACTTATTTGTAGATACTTTTATCATGCTTTTTATCTTTAAAAAATAACAAAAAGTAATATTACTCAGCCAGAACTACACCACTGTTACCTCAAAAATGAGATATCTATCATATCTTACTCAGCAAAAATGTAAGATATTTTCACTATTTTTCACTTAAAGTATTCCAATAATAATGAATAAAGACAAGGTCAATACAATATTCTATATTTTTTATATTATGCTAATTGGAGCAGCATTAATGTATTTAACTAATTATTTCATTAATTCAAATTTGATTTACACCGAAAATCTTACCCACATTAATAACTATCTTGGAGCATTTTCCATTAGTTTAACTGGGGTAACAATATTTTTGCTCTATAAAAATTATCAGCAACAGAAAAATGAATTTTCAAACCTCAATGATTTACAATTATTAATTTATGAAAAGAAAATAATACAAGAAAAGATGACTTCTTTTAATAATAAAATTGGGAATTATAATTCTGTTTATTCATTAATAAATTCAATGTTTAATCGACTAGATTTATTTCTTCATACGAAGGATGAAGTTCATCTAAAAAATTCCTACAATAGTTTAAAATCCATTTCATCAAATGTTACCTTTAATGAAGAATTCTTAAATCATATTAACAATTTAAATGACCATATAGAATTGATAAAATCTCTACTTCATAATAAAAATAATTTAAAGATAATCTATACTAATTTTGATATTTCATTTATCCATGCAATGAAACATTTTGATAACAAAACTAATATTGAAAATTTGGACATATACATTAACGAATATGTTACCGCTAATAATATTCGATTACAAGGTTATCAGAAATCTTTTATATCTACAGCCTATGATGCTTATGAAAGCTCAAAAACATTAACAGAGCTGATAAATTTAATAGACATTAATACAATTAAAATTAATCAATAATTTTCTATATTTTTCTTAATAGTCGATTAAGACAGTACAATTAAAACTTGCTTAATAAAATATAATCTATTCACCCCTCCGTCCCCTTACTATTCATACTCCTCACAGCTCTTTCAATTCCTGCAGGAGTTAATGGAAACATAGGAATCAGTTGCTTAATCAATTGAATGGTATAAGTATGCGGCCAATATTTGATGGGTTCTGGATTTAACCAAACACATTTCTTGAATTTTTGTGGGATGGCTTTCAAGCTTTCTATACTTAAAGAATTGATTTCATAGGGCGCCATAGCGGCATCTCCCATAATGAAAACCCTGTAATCTTTGCTGTGGCTTAAAAGCTTTTCTATGGAAATGGCTTTGGTTCTTCTTTCATCTGTGTAAACGCGGTCATAAATGGTATTATGAAAATAATACACTTCTAAATCGTGGGCGAAACGGGTTCTCATTTTGCGAAATAGATTTTGTACGGAGCGTACATACGGTGCCATGGAATAACCACCATTATCAATCAATACAATTATTTTCAGTTCCTCATTCTTCTCGCTAGACATTTCAGGAATAAATAATCCTCCACGCTTTAAACCAGATTTAATAGTTTGAGGAACATCCAACTTTTCAGTTGCACTTTCTTCTATCACTCCTTTTATGGAAGCCAAAGCGGCATCTATGTTGTTATCATTAAGTGTTGAATCTCTGTCAATAGGGAAATAATTTTTATCACCCATCACTTTTCGGGCCATCTTCCCTCCTCCTTGTCCGCCAACACGAATCCCATTTTTAGCAGCTCCTCCATGACCATAAGGTGAAATTCCTCCTGTGCCAATCCAGTGACTACCGCCACCATGTCGGGTTTTCTGTTGCTCACGTACTTTTTCCATACGCTCTAGTAATTCTTCTAATGATAATTCAGAGTAATCCGCCATCTTATCCAACTTTCGGCTGGGAATATCATCATCTTCATTTATAGGATCAGTATCTTCCTGATCGGGATTGTCTTTATCCCAAATTTCTTTACCAGAAACTACTTCTTTGATGTCATAACTGGTTAAATGGACTTTATCCAAAAAAGTATTAACAAGCTCCTCATCCGTGATATCTCGATCTGCTTCTTCAACATAATCCGTCTTCCAT
Source organism: Bacteroidota bacterium (assembly GCA_003973485.1). Lineage (GTDB taxonomy): Bacteria > Bacteroidota > Bacteroidia > Cytophagales > Cyclobacteriaceae > Marivirga. Next base: position 2,400 of record QNXU01000060.1, read on the forward strand.
TTTTGAAAGGTTTCAGAACGCAGAATAGCATCTTCCAAGGTTTGCCCTGGCTTGATAGGAATGTGCAGAAAATATGCATAATAGGCTTTGGTGAAAGGCCCCATATCGGAAGGATCTTTCACAATGATCCCTTTTAAAACATTGTAAATATCGCCTAAAGTCTTCACCAGCCCTTTTTGCATAGCTTTTCTGAGTAAAAGCAAAGTGCGGACATCTGCTTTTAAGCTATGTGATCGGAAGTGTTCGGGTAATGAGCTGAGCATTTTACGATATTATTATTTTAAAATCTGTATTTATCTTCTGAAATTATAAAAATATAATCATGCGATTCTACTGGATTTGATCGAAAGTTTGTTGCGAAATCTAAATTTCTCACTTGATTATCCCACAGCGAATCGTTTTCATATAGGTTTTCTGAATATCCATCTACTTTGTGTGAAGAGAATCGTATTTTTCCTAAGCTAGGGTCGGGAAAAATCACATGAATACTATCAAAAACTTGCTTAATAATGGTTGTGGGCTCTTCATCAAGTTCATCCATTACATACAACTCCTGTTCAAATTGACTTTGCAATTCGAACTCAGTATCCCTGTATCCATTTCCTACACTAGAAAATGAATATGAATTAGCTAAAAGATATTCGCTTTTAGGAAATAATTTAATTGTGAACGTACTTGTCGTTTCGTTCTTAATCAATACTTGTTGCTGATACTCTGTTTTGCTTTTGCATGAAATCAACAAACATACAAAGAACAAAGTAAATCCTATTTTAACCATTCCTTTTTTCAATCTTACTATTCTTTATAGAAATCCTTATACCAACATAATCCTATAACAACTCTCACCTGCAAGGAGGATTCCATTATTATCGAGTTTATAACTCTAAAATATCAATTCAAATTCGTACCAAAGCTTTCATCAGCACCAATCATTCTTCCTACTCTTTCCATATCGGCTTGGGTTTTGATTAAGGCTCCAATTCCTTCCAAGCCAGCAATCTTTTTAACTGCCTCATTTGGTGTAATTTCACTCATATATTTTAACCAATTCAAGATTTCACGAGTGGTAGGTGCTCTTTCTAATCCTAATCTTCTTAAATGATAAAATACATCTAAAGCAACTCGAACCACTTTCTCATCCATATTTGGGTGATGCTTTTCAATGATTTTGCCCATAGTTTCCTGATCAGGAAAATCAATATAGTGATAAATACATCTCCCTTTAAAAGCAGTAGGCAATTCCTGCTCACGATTAGACGTGATCACGATAGCGGGCATATCTTCTTCTGAAACTTCAATTACTTCTCCAGATTCGGGCATGATGAATTTTCTATGACTCAAAGCATACAATAAATCATTTGGGAATTCCCTAGGTGCCTTATCGATTTCATCAATCAACAAAACCGAATTAGGTTTGCTGTAAGCCACTGCAGCTGGCCCTTTCACCACATAATCATTTAATGATTCTGGATTACGGTCACCAGTCGTTAATTTGCTGTCTAGCCCTTTCTCTTCCCTTTGAGCATTTAAGATTTCAATTTGAGAATCACGTAAATATTTTACATGATCAAAACGTGCTACAAATTGCTCCACATTACTTTTTGAACCAACAGGATAGACTTCTAAATCTAATCCTCTATCCTTTGCATAATGAATAGGTAATTCTGTTTTTCCAGTTCCAGGTTCTCCTTCAATTAAAAGTGGCATTCCTAAAGTTCTTGCCATGTGAAAAGCCTGTGCCAAAGCTGGGTCGCATAAATATTTTTCAGATCCTGTCCAATGTGATGTTTCTGCCATAATGTTTAAAACTGACTAATGTGATTATAGTTCCAATATAAAAAGCCAAAATTGAAATTAAATATTTGGACTTGCAAGAATTCAAGTGTTGAGGTCACTAGGTTTTGAGGTGTTGAAGTTATTGATTTTTTAAACCGATTCTTATAAAACCTAGTTCATCTTCCATATTTAAGTGAAAATGGACTTTGCCGTCTTTTACAAATAGAGGATCCGCATAATCATTAAACTTCATCAATTCTATTTCACCTATTAAGTGCAGATATTCATCATATACCAGCATTGAAACTTTATATGTAGAATTTTCTCGTTTATCATCATAAATGGTCTGATTTGTAAATCTGTAAAATCTTCTGTTATCCTTATCCCAAAAAAACTCTGTGAATCTTACTTCTTCACTTATCGAATAGATTATTTCAACCACTTCTTCTCGAGATTCAGAGCTGTTCTTATACTCTTTTTCCTTTCCTTCTGGTATTAGCCTGTGATCAAATGTTCTATATTCCAATTCATGGGTTTTTTCATTATAGATATACAGATCGTTATAGGCAGTATTTGAAATAATAATACTATCTCCTTTAAACCCGAATTGAACTCGCTCATGATGGTCAGTTAGGTATCCCCCATTTCTTCGAAAAACAATTTTATATCTTTTCAACTTATCAAATTCTGGTAGCAATATCCGTTTCGCATTTTTATCTTCAACATCAAGTAGAAACATAAGTGGTTTAAAATTATCAGTACCGAAATGCATGCCTGCAATGAGTGAACCGTCTTTATTTACTGAAGCAAATTCAAAGCTTTCGGAGGCAGTTAAATCTCCCTTTATCCAATCTTCGTTAAAATTCACGTTTTTAAGCTGATTTCCCTGCAAATCAAAAATTTTAAAAGACTCAAAATCCTCAATTCCAATATTGCCATTGGGAAAAATTTTTAAACTCCACAGCTGGTTTGAACCTAAACCATTTGGACCTTCTTTTTGAAAATTTACTTTTTGGTCAAGCCTATA
>QNXU01000203.1 GCA_003973485.1 Bacteroidota bacterium
CTTTGTATTTAATTTCAACCAAACCTACTAATTTGGAGTGTTTAGTAATCAATAATTGATGAAGTATAAGTGTTTTACCCTTCAGTTGACTACTTAATTTATTAAGAATCCCCTTTCTTCATAGCACACCTTTTTAATTTGTGAAGTTGAATTATTTCCTTAGATCTAATTTTCACATTAAACAATTTAAAATCAAAGCCTTATGGAAGGAACAATTTCAGAAATCCGATATTTCGGACCGACATGGACACCTAGAAACTGGTTTCCTTGTGATGGTAGATTATTACCAATTGCACAATTCACTGCATTTTTCTCTTTAATCGGGACAATTTATGGGGGGGATGGAAGAACAACATTTGCAATTCCAGATTTAAGAGGGCGTGTTCCTATTGGTGCTGGACATGGACCAGGACTTACTCCAAGGTCTAATGGTCAAAAGGCAGGTATTGAAAGTGTTACTTTAAATACGCTTGAAATGCCAAGTCATAATCACGTAGCTCAAACAAGTGATCCAACAGTTAGTAGTGCGACAGCTACAATAAGAGCGAATACAGCTTCTTCAAGTGGGACAAGCCCATCAGGAAATTATCCTGGTGTTGATCAGGCGGCACCTATTTATGAATCTACTGCAAATGGAACTATGGCCAGTGATGCAGTTCAAATAAGTAGCATTAACTTTAATCCTATTAATACTACAATAGGAATGACAGGTGGGAATTTAGCCCATGAAAACATGCAACCTTGGACATGTTTGAATCCGATTATTTGTTATCAAGGGATTTTTCCTTCTAGAAGTTAAGTCAATTAATACAAGCCTTTAATAAAGCGCAAAAGAGGAAATTTCAGCCTTTTTTGCGCTTATAAGTCAAAATGTTACAAAAGAAAGAAAGTATAACAAGAATTAAGGTTTGTGTTTTTATACCGCAATCATCTGTTTATCCGGGTGCTAGCCTAAATTTCGCAAATGGTATAAAGCTTTACTTTACTCTTTTCGAAAATAACTTTATAAGAGGACCGGTAGAATTGGAAATTATAGACATTGGCTCTGGAAGCGCATCTAAAGTAAAAGAAAAAGCACATGAACTTTTAATGAACTATAGGCCGAATTTTATTTTGGGCTATATGAATTCTTCAATTGGAATTGAGCTAGCAAATATGGTTAGTGCATTTGATATACCTGTTTTGATTTCTAATTTGGGTGAAAATGCTGTCAAATCATCTGAAGTTCCAGAAAATTTATTCTTTAATACTTTTCAATTTTGGCAATCATACTTTCATTTAGGGAAATACCTTTCTAATGAATTTAAAACTGATTGGTTGATCATTTCATCTTTACATGATACTGGATATGATCCATTAAGAGCTTTTAGAGCTGGTCTTCAATCCAATGATGGGCGGATAGCTCAGGAGATCTATTTAAATGCTAGTGAGGGAAAAGAATTGATTATGGACTTTAATGATAAAGTTCAAGTTTCTAAAAATGAAATGCCTGTTTTGTTTTTCCCAACAACTTTATTAGAACCTATGATTAAAGAATTAGGGAAGGATTATAGTGAGATCATTTCAACTCCCTTCTTTAAGTCTGAAAACGATACTATGAAATACTGGGCTTTTCCCAATGGTCAACTGCATGTGAGCGAACCTAAAATTGTAGCAGGGGCAAAGGAGTACCTTGAGACATCACCCGACCTGTTTCATATGCTGGGTTATCGTGCAGGTGGAATGCTTTACAAAGCGGCTAGTAAATTAGATGATACAACTAATGATTATAAGAATATTTTGAATGCGTGGAGGAATTTTAAATTTAGAGTCGGTAATGAAACTTTTTCTGTTGACCCTGTAACGAATGAATTATGTGGGCTAACGAATGTCTTTAAAGGTATTTCGCCACAAGAATCCTATGAGTTGATTCATTCAGTTCATTCAAATGAAATTGATGATTCGGTTTGGGAAGAATTGACAGAACAAAGATCTGCATTTACAAATCCTTATATGTTTTATTAAGAATGAATATTATGAAATTTAAAGCTGTCATTTTTACGAATAGTACTTGGGGTTTACCATTAATAAACGAATTGTATAAAATGGATATTCTATATGGAATAGTTATTCCAACTAAAGTACATTCGGAAAATGATCAGATTATACAATTTGCAAGACAAAATAGAATCTCTTTAATTTCGGTAGGTAAAGAACATCTTAAGCATGAGTTAAAAGATTGGTTGATGGAAATAAATCCAGACGTTGCTTTATGTATGACCTTTCCTTACCTGATTCCTCAAGCTGTCTTAGATATTCCAGCTAAGGGGATTGTTAATTTCCATTTTGGCAAGCTCCCAAAGTATGCAGGCCCTGATCCAGTATTTTGGTATTTAAAGGAAGGGAAAAGAACCATTACCATTACTGCGCATAGAATGGGGCTTGAGTTTGATCAGGGTCAAATTTTGTTTGAAAAAGAGGTTCAAATAATACCAGGAGAAAATTGGGGTATTTTAGGATCAAGGCTTAGTCTTTCTTCAGTTTCAATGATTTCTTCAATCTTAAGTAAAATTCAAGAATCTCCCGAAAATTTGAAAGAGATAGAAAATGTAATGAATTCCAAATCTATAGACCTAAAAAGCCTTCAGATTGATTGGGTGAAGCAAACTGCTGACGAAATTGAAAATTTAGTGAATGCATGTAATCCCAAGTATGGAGGTGCCATTACAAACTTTAGAGGTGTGGTAGTACGAATTCTAGAGGTGAGTCCTGCAGACTTAAGAAATGTCCACTCCTTTACACCTGGAAATATAGTGCTAGCGGATGCACACCAAGGGATATTTGTGCTTTGTTCTGATTATAAGTTTTTAAGAATAAATTTATTGTGGACTCCTGAGGGGTATATTTCTGGACAAAAACTGGTGGCTTTGGGAGTTAGGGGTAATGAAAAATTTTATACAAATGAACCAATAGTGGAAAGCAATGCAACTAAAGATGCTATGCTTTCATAACATCAATATTGATAATAATTTTCAATATTCAATTTATTCTATTTGACTAAATATTGTAGGGAAGTAATACTAATTAAATGAAGGTGTTTTTTATGTGAAGCTAAATCTTAAAATATTTACTTCGATTAGTTCTGTAAAATATTCGTTTAAAGTTATTTTTTATTGAAATATTAAATTCACTTTTGTGTGATATATATAATCGGATAAATTATATAATAAATATAAGGAAATTACTGAGGTTAATTTAGTCAGTTGGTAGTCTGGCCTGCCTTTTTTAGTATTTTAGTTGAAAATGAAAGTTTCATTAGTGCTAAAAGTGTAATCAGAGAAAAAAGGAAGAAAGAATTACAAAAAATCTGTTTTTCTAAGAAAAGATTTTACAAAATATTTATAAGAGTATGAAGAAAGCAATACAAAGTTTATTACTAATCATTATTTCGATGGCGATTAGTGCAACTGTGCTAATAGCCCAACCAACTATAGGAACTACCACTTTTGATGGAGCTAACATTAACATAGCACCATTTGGCCCATTACCTCGTAGTGGAACAGTAGATGGATGGAACTTCTTTGTAAACGGAGTAGGTAGTGGTTCTATTAATCATAATGGAGCTAATAGTCCTAGCAATGTTAATACATTTATTCAAACAACAAGTACTATCAATATAGGAAGTAATGATGGTTCAGAATTTAATTTTGATAATTATAGGGTTCAGTTCTTTTCATTTGCAGGGACATACACAATAACGGCCTACAAAGATGGAACCCCGGTTGGCTCAACAATAGCAACAGCTGCTAGTACATATGGTACGGTGGACCTTTCTGGAAATACCGATTTTGATAATATTGATGAAATTAGACTAACAGGATTTGGTGGCAGTAATGTCACTTTAAATATTGACGAGATAAGTATAAGTGCGGCTGTAGGTAACACCCCACCAACAGCTTCAAGCTTCACAGCTTCAAACGGCCCTTACGAAGACTTAACTTACACTTTCTCCACTTCAGACTTTGGCTATTCTGATGGAGATGGTGATCCTTTGAATAACCTTTTAATTGAATCAGTACCAAGTGCAGGAACACTTTATGTCGATGCTGATAATGATGACACTTACGATGGTGGTGAAGAACTAACTATAAGTGATCAGGTAAGCAAAGCCGATCTTGATGCGGGGAACCTGCAGTACATACAAAATGGAAGTACCAATACCTCCTTTCAATTTGAAGTAAATGATGGCATAGAGAATAGTTCAGGTAATTATATAGCTTCTTTAAATGTGTTACCAGTTCCTACAGTCACATTGGGTCTGTCACCAACTTCCAGAAGTGAATCCGTTTCAATAAACAATACGATAACGGCTACCCTTTCCAATGCATATGGAAATCCAGTGCAAGTCAATCTCTCGCTTTCGGGAACTGCAACAGGATTTGGAGTTGATTACAGTATTTCATCTACTACCATAACAGTAGGTGCTGGGAATACTACTAATTCTGTACTCTTAACTAATGTAAATGATGCTTTATATGAGGGAAATGAAACGGTAGTAATAGATATTTCAGGTGTCACCAATGGTAGTGAAAATGGTACTCAACAAGTTACCTATACTATAACGGATGATGACCCTCAGCCTAATGCAACTTTAGAGGTATTGTCAATTTATAATCCTATAACTGATGAAAGTGGAGGTCAAGCCTATGTTAGAGGAAAGATAGATGCAGTGGCTGGTACTACAGTAAGCATTCCTTTGAGTTTTTCTGGTACAGCAACTGGTGGTGGGACAGATTATTCTCTTACCGGAACATCAATTACATTAACTGCAGGGGAAACAATGGATAGCATAAGAGTCACCTCACTCTTTGATGGGATAGAAGAAGAGGATGAAACCATAATTATTGACATGGGAACACCTACTAATGCAGTAGAAAGTGGCACCCAACAGGTTACCATTACAATTGAAGATGAAGATGCAGCACCACCTTCAGGATATTCCGCGTCTATTGATCAAAGTCCTATCAATGCTAGCAATGAAAGCTCCGCAAGTTTTACTTTTGCAGGAGCAGAAGTTGGCACAACCTATAATTATACCTTTAGCAGTTCTGGCGGAGGCACCAATGTCACTGGATCGGGAACTATCACTACAACAACGGATCAAATTTCTGGTATTGATTTAAGTGGTTTAGGAGATGG
>QNXU01000397.1 GCA_003973485.1 Bacteroidota bacterium
TTTGAACCACCAACGATTAGAATACTTTTCGTAGAATGAATCGCTTACTGTGATGATTCTATAACAAAATAGGAGCTTGGTCGTGCAAAGACCAGCGAAGAGAATGAGTAGTGATAGGATGAGAATTGCCATAGGAACCTCCCAATATATTAGTATTTATTAATAGAATCAAAATAATAAATACTATCATAATAGGAGAATAGTTAACCATGGGCATAAAGTCAAGCAACGTAAAATTTAATTATATCAAATTCAAAAAGGCTCAGAGCGTAATATCTTATGTATTAACCAATAGGTTATCTAAGCTTACCTCAAACTATAATAACGATGTGTTTTTTGCATCAAACTATATTGATAGCCAAGGTAACATATTCCACGGTGGGTATGTTATGAATAATAGCGGCTATAGAGAAGGGATGGTTACTAAAATGGATACTAATTCTAATGTTTTAAAATCTATATCTATTAATTCATATAGTAATCCTAACAATCTTGTACATAAATTGGTAGAAGATTCTGAAGGTTTTATATATGCTTTACATAGAGAATATACTGGCTCAACGTACTACACTTCCTTAATTAAGTTTGATAAAGATTTGATTGCGCAACAAAGCTTTATTGCTTCTGACACATCAGGTCGTCATTTCTTCCCACAAGGTATGACTATCGATTCTAACGACACAATCTATATCGTAGGATCACTTCACGATGGTTCAAATTATGATAAGCCTTATATACTAAAAGTTGATAATAATTTAAATATTCTGGACAACAAACTTATAGACTTCTCTGGAAGTAGTGCTAATTTATTTACAGATGTAAGAGTTTTGAGTAATGGTGAAATAGTTACGTTTGGGTATTCAAGAAACGTACAAAGCCAATATGATATACTAATATGTAAGTTTGACGACAGCTTAAACTTATTAACTTCTAAAATTATTGAAGTTTCTGGCGCATACAATATTATTACTGAAAAAATGGATATAGATTCTTCAGATAATATCTATATGGCAGGTAGAGTAAATTCATCATTATCTAGAGATTACGATGCTTTGATATGTAAGGTGGATAAAGATTTAAACAATTTATCATACAAGGCATTTAATCACGATGATAATTCATACGATGAGTTTAATTCAGTATACTACAATAGCTCCAATGATTCAGTGTATGTAGTTGGTAACATGAACACATCGTTACAGGATTATAATGCTGTTGTATTTAAATTAAACAACGACTTAACTGTTCAAAGCGCTTTAGAAATTAACGACAGTAGTAAGAACTATAGAGAAGAATTTAACTCTATCTATATAAGTGGGACAAACATTCTTATCAGTGGTACAACACGAGAGGAATCAAATAGATATTTTGGTTTAAATTGGGTACTAACACAAGATGTGGACACATTACCATCATCAATTGGAACATTTGATATTACTCCACTTTATTACGTAGAAACTCCGGTATCACTTACATTAAGCTCAATTGTACCTAATACATTAACTGCAACAATGTCAGTAAATAACAACCTTGTAACCCCAACTAATATAACTCTTAGTGACGTTGTAAACAATACATACTAAAGAGAAAGGGAGCGTCAAGCTCCCTTTATTACGCGGCTAGTTCTCTTATTTCATCAAAGGTCTGATGACGTTTAATCACACCATCCTCATACACTACTTCAAGTAGGTTGGAATCACCAGCAAAGCTCTCTGGAATCGTCTTGAAGCCTTCATCCACATCTTTGACGAGTGCTAGCCTACCTTTCTTGGAAGTCTTGCCAGAATCAGTCACAGGGTCTTTGAACACGTTGCGACCTTCGCCGTTAACTTCAATGTAAGAGCATTTCATAGCAAACTTCTGAGTGTCGCGGTTATGGTCTTGTAACAGTTTACCGCCCATACCAAATACTACGTTCTCAGTAGACCATCCATTGATCTTAAGATTTTCGCAGATTCTACGAATCATATCGATATCGATACCATCACCCTGTAGAACACGAACCTTGTCATTAAGAACTTTGTATCCTTTGGTGTTTTTATAAGAACCAAACTTCTCATCTAGTGCACTAATAACATCATAAACAACTTCAATTGGATTGCCACTATCAGGACGTACTACCAGCACACCATCACGCTTAAGGATTTTATCTTTAAGCTTTTCACCAAAGATATTACTTACTGCATTATAGATGTCATAGCTATCTGCGACGATAGACAAGATGCCAGTTGGGTTATTGTCGATTAGCTGTTCATAGGCATCAGCCTCACCATCTTTACCGTGGGATGTAATAGTGCTGTGTTCTGCTGCTACAACACTGTATGCACATACATTGGAATCATAGTAGCGCATTGCAGTTAGTATACCTTCCATAGTATCTGTACCACTGAAGTTAACTAGGTGTGCTGCACCACCAATGCCAGCGGTAGTATCAGAAGATGCACCACGATAGCCAAAATCATGTAATTTAAATGGTAGGCTATCGGTATTGTCAGAAGTTAGCTCAAGGTATTTTTTAATAATTTTCTTACATTCTTTGCTATAAGTTGCTACAGTAGATGCATACCATACCGCAGATAATAGGCGTGGCTCTAGAAAAGATGGTAGCCAGTAGAACTCTGGAAGAGTGTTTTCGATTACTGCTAGTACATTACGTACAGGAAGCACCATACCTTCTTTTACAGCACTGACTTTGATGGGTAGATATCCTAGCTCAACGAGTGCTTTGGCACCTTGGTAGTTGAATGGAACACCATGCAGTTCAGTAAATTTTTTGGCTTCTTCTACATCAGCCATTGTTGGGAAATTGTCATTGATATCTTGGATAGCTTTTTGTAGACCGAAGAACAGTACTTCGTCAAACTTACCGCCGCGACTTTCAATGTAAGAATATACTTTAGTAGTACCAGTTGGATACTGGCTGAAGTGGGATAGCTTATAGGAATCGGTTTTTAGAAAAAAGTTGTTAAAGTTCATGATATTATCTCCTAATTTTTGGTTTGGCTCTTTCGCCTTAATATAAGACCTTTGGTCTTTTTTGGTTGGGTCTTTCTGACCTCTGATAATATTTATACCACGAACACCAAATCTGTCAATACCTTTCTCAAAAGTTTTTTTATCATCATAAATACATATATAAAAATAATAAAGGGTGGATATGGGTGTAAGATTTTACGGCAATGTAATATTGCCTACTATTATAATTGGTAAAGGTAGAGGGCGTTTCGCAACCATCTATCTAATTTCTGCTAATGAGGATGGATCGTTTTACCGACAGAGTATAAGCAATGGCTCTATAACATGGAGTGATACTTTGTCTGAAGCATCAACGCCAGTTGCGATTGATGGTAATGCATATACAAACTATTCTTATATAGCTTATCAAAATAAAAACATAAAGAAATTTGATGTTAGAGGGTCAGTAGTATGGGAGAATACACTACTTTACATACCAACTGATCTTGCGTTGGGATCAAACAATAAAATTTATGTAGTTCAAAACAGTAACACGGTGTCTATATTCGACACTGAGAGTGGTGAAAAAGACAAAGATATTACCATTCAAAATGCATCTAAAGTGGCCGCTAAGTACGGTGTTCACGTTGGATGTACAAATGGTTATGTGCACTATATTGATCAAGATGGAATTGTGCAAGGTTCTTATAATACCGGAAACTCTATAATCGATATCAATAACAATAAAGATGGTAGTGCTATTGCACTTTCATCAAATAAGGTTTCTAAAATATCTAATACCTATTCATTGGTATGGTCATACAACGACACATCGTATGGTAACTTCAAGTCGTTCACATATGATCCATTTGATAAGGTTACCTATATTGGTACTACCAGTGGGAACATAATAAAGCTGAACGATTCAGGGCAATATATAAACCACATAAATGTATCTAGTAACAGTATGAATGCTATTTCGTTTTGGTATGACACTTTATACGTCGCTGATTCTACTGGAAAGGTGATTGCATTCGATGAATCATTTAGTGAAAAATGGTCAAGGGATGGTGCGACATCAAGTAAAGTAGATATTCACGTCACGCAATCTCAAGAATCTATACATCCACCAATTAAAACAATAAACAAGGGCACATTATCTAATGTTGTAGTGAGCCCACAGGTTAATAGCTCAGTAACCATTAGTGCTGACTACTCAGAGAATGATTATGCTAATAATCTATACAAGTCTGAGGTAGATGTTTCCAAAGATTTATTAGTAACATCAAAGCCAGTATCCAACGAATCATATACTGTAGGTATAAACTATACGGATCAAACAAGTGTATATAATGATTACATTAGTATATCACCAACAGATGTTTCAAAAGATATAGTGACTTTATCTAAACCATTGGTTAATAGCTCGTATACAGTAGATACAAACTTCAACAGCAATGTACAAGATTATAATGACACTGTTATCGCTCCAATGGTGGATATTAATAACGACAAATCTTTTAATACGAAGCCAGTTATTAACCAATCATACGAATTAAATATTAATTATACAGGGGAATAAAGAATGCCTTCAATAACAATTAATCTAAGTTGGGTAGATACCAACAGGGTTGAAGATGGATATAGGGTTTATAAAAGCACTAGTCCAATGGACCCTTCCGTGTCTATGCCTGCACCAATCGCAACACTAGACCCTAATAGTGAGTCTTATGTTGATACTGACGTTACTTATGGTCAAACATATTATTATATAGTAAGTGCATATAATAACTTACAATCGGAAGAAGTTTTCTCAGAAAATAAAGAAGTAGTCTGTGAAGAAAATATATATGCTATATCAGTTAGTGGAGAAACACATAAAATTGACACTAATGGTAATCGTATTTTTGTGGATCGCACACAAAATCTTTTTGGAACTATTCGTCAAGGCTTCACAATGGATATGGATTTTAAGGGCAACTTTTATTATGTAAGTGGAAATACCATCAAGAAAGTCGATAAGAATTTTCAAGATGTTTGGACTTACGATTTCGCACCATACTCGATTTATGGAAATCATTTTGCTTTTTATGTAGGAGTTGATGAGTGTGTATATTGTATTAACACATATCATCAAAATAATAACTCAAAGTTATATATTTTTAAAATC
>QNXU01000111.1 GCA_003973485.1 Bacteroidota bacterium
AGTATGGCTGCAAATATGAAAACGATTCCCATAATACTTACTAAAAATACCAGAAATCGCTCTATGTAAGAGTATTTGCCAAGATATAAAAGATTAAAAGCAGTTAGGGCAATCAAAAGAAGTAGAATATTAATGCCAAAAATTGATGGAAAATCTTCAAATCCCAATACTGCACCAGCCAAATTTCCTGATTCATAGGCCGCATTTCCTATCACAATAGCACTAATCACGAGTCCAAAACTTAGATATCTTAAAAGCTTATTTGTGGATTTTTTTCGAATTGCTTCCCCTAGACCCATTTTAGCCTGTGTGCCTAATCGGGCAGTCATTTCTTGTAAAGTAATGGTAGCTAGAATTGAGAAAAGCATAGCCCAGAGCAAAGTGTAGCCATAACCTGCTCCAGCCATACTAGCTGTTGTAACTGTTCCAGGACCAATAAAAGCTGCAGCTACTAGCATTCCTGGACCCAATTGCTTTAATTTTTTGAGCATTAATTTTTTTGCCAAAAGTTAAGGAAAATATTGGGAGTGGATTTAAAAAAAATACCAGAAGGTTATTCTTTCTTCATTTTTAAATGTTATAGCAATTGCATATTCATTATAATTTTCTGAATTGACAGTAAAGGAAAAATCCCACCTCTCGGTGGAACCAATGATATTAAGTTAAAGCCAATTTTTCGCTTTAGCGAAAAAACTTTTGTTTTCTTTTAAATCTATTGTGGTTAAAATTTATATTTTTTAATCAGTACAAGAGGGCTACAAATCTTAACTTAATAATATTTTCGGCTGATTTTGGAGGCTGTCTTTTAAGCAGCCTCTTTGCCCTCCTTATCAAAAATACTACTATCATCTGCAAACTTTTCAATCAAGTTGATATCCAATCTATCAGTTAAGCTTTTAGAATAATGAAGTTTCTTTAATCTTAAACCTTTATCAACTAAAAATTCAGCCGGGATGGTATTAAGTGACTCCTGTTCTTCAGGCATATTCATGGGAACCCCTGTAAACTTAGCTTTAATTGCGGTTTGAATAAAGCTTGTGATATGGCTATTTCTAGATATTTTTTTTGATTCCTCTAATCCATATTTAGCATAAATCTCTTTTTCAGGATCAGAAATTAATGGGATTGGAGATACTTCCTTATGAAATGTACTTCTTAATAACACACTTTCTTTAGATTCAAAAAAGAAAATCATTTCAAGGCCTTTTGCTTTCAATTTTTCATGAACCTTAGTGAGTGCATGTACCCTTAAATTACAAAATGGGCATCCTGCATGCCGAAAGAAACCTATGAGTAACTTTTTATCTTTATAATCTTCCAAATTGATTTGACGTCCAAAAATATCTTTTTTATTAAATAATGGAGCTAATGCTGTTGTGTTAAGTGCCATATAAATATTTATATTTTAAATGTATAGACAAATGAACGAAGAATAGCATGATTTTGGTTTTAATTTCATCGATAAGTCTTAATCTTTTGACGAAATATTTAAATTCTCCTTAACTTTGCACTTTATGTCGACAAAAGTTGTGGACATCACTAAATAAATGTGTCACCAAAGCAGGACTGTGAACCCTGTGAAAACGTGAATTATGAGCAAAAAAGGAAGAGTATTAGTAGCCATGAGCGGTGGAATTGACAGCTCATTGGCAGCCGTTCTATTACATGAACAAGGCTATGAAGTTATTGGAATGACCATGAAAACATGGGATTATGCCTCTTCAGGCAGTTCCAAAAAGGAAACAGGCTGTTGTAGCTTAGATTCCATCAACGATGCCCGAAATTTAGCGGTAAATTTGGGCTTCCCGCACTACATCTTGGATATTCGAGAGGAATTTGGTGATTATGTAATCGACCATTTCACAGATGAATATTTAGCTGGAAGAACTCCAAATCCATGTGTTTTGTGTAATACCCACATTAAATGGGACTCTCTATTAAGGAGAGCGGATAAACTGGGATGTGATTATATCGCAACTGGTCATTATGCAAAGGTGCGTGAGGAGAATGGTCGATATATCATATCTAGAGGAAAGGATTTAAATAAAGATCAATCTTATGCACTTTGGGGTGTTTCTCAAGAAAGCTTAAGCCGTACGATTTTACCTTTAGGAGATTTAACCAAACCAGAAATTCGCAAAATGGCCGAAGATAAAGGCTTTTATGAATTGGTAAATAAATCTGAATCTTACGAAATCTGCTTTGTGCCTGATAATGATTATAGAGGTTTCTTGAAAAGAAGAGTTGAAGGATTGGAAGAAGAAGTTAAAGGTGGAGAATTTATTTTGGAAGATGGAACAGTAGTAGGAACACATGAAGGTTATCCATTCTACACTGTTGGACAAAGAAAAGGTTTAGGAATTGCATTAGGATATCCAGTTTATGTGACTGAAATTCAAAAAGATAAAAATAGAGTAGTGTTAGGAACCTTCGATGAGTTGTCAAGAGACGGGATGTATGTCAAAAACTTGGTCATGAGTAAATACCCGTCTTTGGATGAGCGATTAGATACGGTCACCAAAGTAAGGTATAATGATGATGGAGCTCCAGCAGTGATTGAACAAGTAGGAGATACGATGAAAGTATTCTTTGGAAATGGTGTTCCTGCAATTGCTCCAGGTCAAGCGGCTGTATTTTATGAAGGTGATGATGTGATTGGCGGTGGCTGGATACATTCATCTTTCAATCAACAAAAATTAAAAAATGAGGCGCTATCTAATTCTTATTAGTCTCATTATAGTTTTCACTTCCTGTGAAAATTCAACTGTAGCTCCAAATGAAGAAATTTTGGGGCTACAGTTTTTCCCTATCAATTTTCAAAATGTTGATCGCTATTCAGTTGAAGAAATCAACTATAATAATGACGGCACTATTGACACTAGCCAATATTTGCTCCAAGATGAATGGAATGATTCTATAGCGATAAATGGAGGGGTTAAATTAGAAGGTTACCGATTTCAAATTGATCAAGATGGGCAGAAAAGTATTGTTTCTACGATTGTGAAAACTCGAACTTCTAAATTAGCCAAATTGAAGGTAGGAAATTCAGAAGAAATCAAATTGAGTTTTCCTGTTTTGGAGGATAAAAGTTGGAATGGAACACCCGAAGAATTTGAGGATGATCTCTTTACAATCAAGCAAGCATTTCAATCGTATGAACTGGGAGATTCTATTTATGAAAATACCGTTCAAATAATTCAAGAAGATAATCAGGATTCAATTTCAAATTATGACCAAAGAATTGAAGTATATGCCGCTGATGTAGGTTTGATATACCGCATTTCATCTCAAATCGAATTTTGCAGAGATACAGAATGTCTTGGACTTCAAGAGATTGAATTTGGAAAGACCATAATAATGCGCAAGGAATTTGATGATTAATAATACTACTATACCTTCCCGTCATTATCCTTAGACTTCTTAGCAATTTTTCAGATTCTTAATTACATAAAATGCCCATCAGAAAATCATATCGAACTCCAAAAGCAGGCTCAATTAGTCGATTAAAATTAGTTGAAGAGGAATTGACGGCTCCAAAAGAACATGAAGTACAAGTAAAAGTGAAAGCAGTTGGACTTAATTTCGCTGATGTATTCGCTATTTTAGGCTTGTATAGTGCTACTCCAGAAGGAAGTTTTATACCAGGACTGGAATATTCTGGCGAAATAATTGCTAAAGGTGATAAAGTAGAGAGTTTTCAGATTGGGGATAGGATTATGGGAGTAACAAGATTTGGGGCTTATACTTCTCATATCAATATTGATGCAGCTTATGTAAATAAAATACCTGATACTTGGTCATTCGAAGAAGGGGCTTCCTTTTTAGTACAAGCACTAACTGCCTATTATGGTTTGTTTCATTTAGGGAATTTAAAAAAAGGAGATACAGTTTTAATTCACTCAGCAGCTGGTGGAGTAGGGCTATTAGCAAACAGAATGGCACAGAAAATGGGCGCATTCACTATCGGTACAATTGGTTCGGCTGCTAAAATTGATTTACTTAAAAAAGAAGGATATCAAAAATATATAATACGTTCAAAACATTTTAAGAAGGATTTAGAACAAGCCTTACAAGGAAGGGAATTGAATCTCATCATGGAATGCATTGGAGGAAAGATTTTTAAAATTGGGTATGATCTCCTAGCGCCTCAAGGCCGTGTAATCAATTATGGATCTGCTAGATATGGTGACACTAAGAATTCTCCTAATTGGCCTAGATTAGCGTGGCTTTATTTAACCCGACCAAAAATTGATCCTCAGAAAATGATTGAGAGCAATAAAGGGATTTTAGGATTTAATTTAATATGGTTGTATGATCGAAAGGAATTGATGCAGCAAATATTGAAAGAATTAGAAGACTTCAATATGGAAGCTCCCTTTATCGGACATCAATTTAAATTCGAAGAAATGCACGAAGCCTTGAAGCTTTTTCAATCAGGTAAAACTGTTGGTAAAGTAGTATTAACTTTAAGTTGAAATTATAAAATGTTTGATAAGCTGATATTGTGAAACACAAAATAATCAGCAGATTGAACTACGGAAGTGTTTATGGCAGAATGCCAACTGAAATTTATATAATTTTGAGTATATTGATAGTGGTTCAATCCTTAGTCCTTTGGAAAGCTCTTCTAAAACAGAGCAGTAACTTAGCATTTCAAAACTAGCAGCCTGATATTTTAAATGATTTCCCCTAAAATATAATTAAGAATTCGGGGAATGGACGGGTATTTGTAATAATTACTTGCTCCTCAATTGTTTAGAATGATCTATTTTAATCAAAAAATTAGAAAGTGTGATTGAGAAATTTATAAAACAAAAGACGGGCATCTAGATTACAATCAACGCCCGCCTCAATTGGTTCCTCCTTAGATTTACCAAATGTCAAGTTACAGTTATTGTGGCCTCATCTTCATAGCTTATAGCTTATGAGATTCAGATTAAATAAAGCTTCATTCTTCCCAAATCCTTTCCTATACTGAAAAGGAAGATTTCCGAAATCCCGATTTCATTTAACCCAGTCTTAAAGACA
>QNXU01000280.1 GCA_003973485.1 Bacteroidota bacterium
CGAAATTTCAAAAGTGAAAACCTGTCTAAGCTGAACATAATCACCTCAAAACCTAATTACTTCGATATTTGCTTTTAAATCAAAGGCAATTTCTTCACTACTGCTTTCAATTTATTTTTTCTTACCGCAATCTGAATTTCAGATTCAGGTTTTGAAAATTCCGTTTTCACATAGCCCATTCCAATGCCATGACCTAAAGTGGGAGATTGGGTTCCAGAGGTAACCAAACCAATAGTATTTCCTTCCATATCCAGTATTTCATAGCCTTTTCTTGGAATTCCTCTATCCAACATGTGAAAGGCAATTAATTTTCGCTCGACTCCCTCTTCTTTTTGTTTTTTTATATCGTCAGCGTTGATGAAATCTTTTGTGAATTTGGTTGCCCAGCCTAGTTTTGCTTCTATTGGAGAGGTGGTATCGTCTATATCATTTCCATATAAACAAAAGCCCATTTCCATTCTTAAAGTATCTCTAGCGCCTAATCCAATTGGTTTTATGCCAAATTCTTCACCTGCATCTAAAATTTTGCGCCAAACACTTTCCGCATCTTTATTGTGTAAATATATTTCAAAGCCACCTGCACCGGTATATCCTGTGTTGGACATAATCACATACTTAGTATCAGCAAAAGGAGCTACTTGAAAGTGGAATGGCTTGATAGCAGATAAATCCATGGCCGTGGTCAATTTTTGCAAAGTGTCCTCTGCTTTTGGACCCTGTACGGCAAAAAGAGAAAAATCATCAGAAATATCTTTCATTATGGCTCCAAAGCCCTCATTTTGTTGGGCTATCCAATTCCAATCTTTTTCAATATTGGAAGCATTTACCACCAACATGTATTCTTCTTCTCCTATTCGGTATATCAATAAATCATCTACAATTCCGCCATTATCATTTGGCAAATAGCCATATTGAGCTTTCCCTACTACCAATGTAGAAGCGTCATTACTAAATACTTTTTGAATTAAATCCAATGCCTTTGGTCCTGAGATAAGAAATTCTCCCATGTGGGAAACATCAAAAATTCCTACGGCATTGCGGACGGTATTATGTTCTTCAATTAAACCTGAATAAGAAACAGGCATATTATAACCAGCAAAGGGCACCATTTTAGCTCCTAATTGCTCGTGAATGTGGTTTATGGCTATTTTTTTTAATTCCATAGTAGTGGCGTTTTAGTCTTAAAATTTCCAAAGGCAAAAGTATGGAAAATATGGGATATAGTGATGAATTGTAAAGACCTTTTCCAAAGTTTAGAACTTTGGAAAAGTTGCGTTAGTCCAAAGCGGCAAGAATCGCCTCATACATTGAACGGTAATTCAATACTATTTATCGAAAAAGTCTAATTTTTAAGGAGAATATTTGTATTATGAGGTGTAAAAAAAAGCAATCCCAACCTTCAACAGAAAATTGGGACTCCTTTAAGTGTTTTCACAACGGAATAATCCTTATTGTGAATTGCTTCGAAATTGTAATCAAATATAACCAAAACTTTTAGATAAAAACAAATGAAAAACATTTTAGGACTGGATTTAGGGACAAATAGTATTGGATGGGCCTTAATCGAAAATGAATTCGAAAATAAAGTTGGCTCTATAATTGGAAGTGGTGTACGAATCATTCCAATGAGTCAGGATGTATTAGGAAAATTTGATAGTGGAACAACCATTTCGCAGACAGCTGAAAGAACACACTACAGAAGTGTCAGAAGATTAATAGAGCGATCAAAGTTAAGACGAGAAAGATTACTAAGAGTACTTAATTCTTTAGATTGGTTACCTAATCATTTTAAAGAACAAATTGATTTTGATAAAAATTTAGGTCAATACAAAAATCATAATGAGCCTAAAATAGCATGGGTTTCAGGTAGTAGAAAAAATGAGTTTTACTATAAATCAGCTTTTAATGAAATGTTGGAAGATTTTAAATCTCATAAATCGACCTTAGTTGACAATGGGAATAAGATACCTTACGACTGGACGATATATTTTTTGAGGAAAAAGGCTTTAAAAGAAAAAGTTACTAAAGAAGAATTAGCATGGGTTTTGTTAAATTTCAATCAAAAAAGAGGCTACTATCAATTACGTGGTGAGGAGGAGGAAACTGACGGTAAACTTGTGGAATATCATCAGTTAAAAGTTATTGATGTTATTGATTCAGGAGAGAAAAATAAATCAGGAATTGTTTATACCATTAAACTTGAAAATGGATGGGAATTTAATAAGCCTAGCAAAAACCCTGTTAACTGGAAAGATCAAGTAAAGGAATTCATCGTAACAACACCAGTAGAAGAGGATGGACTAACTCCGAAAAAAACCAAAGAAGGAAATGTCAAAAGGACTTTTAGGACTGTAGATTCCGAAAAGGATTGGATAGCAATTAAAAAGAAGACAGAAAATGATTTAGATTCTAGCAATAAATCAGTAGGAGAATATATTTATGATACTATTATTAGCAATCCATCACAAAAAATACGTGGAAAACTCATTAGAACCATAGAGAGAAATCATTATAGAAATGAACTTTCAAGAATATTAAGAAAACAAGCTGAATTTCATTCTGAGTTTACTGAGAAAGAAATTTTAAAAAAATGTGTTAATGAATTATATCCAAATAATGATGCTCATAGAAATGAAAGGTTAACGCAATCTCTACAAGATTTTATCATACAGGATATTATCTTTTATCAAAGACCTTTAAAGAGCAAAACATCACTTATTAGTGATTGTCCTTTCGAGTATAGTTGGATTGAAAAGGATAATCAGAAGGTTAAAAAATTTAAGAAATGTATTCCTAAAAGCAATCCACTATATCAAGAGTTTAGGCTATGGCAGTTCATCAGCAATCTTAGAATATATGAAAGGGAGGCTAAAATAAATGATAAAACAGAAATAGATCTTGATATTACAAATGATGTTATAAATGAAATTGAAAATTATGAAAATTTATTTGATTGGCTAAATAATCAAACTAGTATAACTCAAAAGAAACTGCTTAAATATTTAATTCCTAATGAAAAAAATCCAGAAAGAGATTATCGATGGAATTATGTAGAGGATAAAGAATATCCAGCTAATGAAACAAGAGGAGAATTTATTAAAAAAATAAAAGGTATTAATGGGTTAGATAATTCACTTTTTAATGATTTCTTTACTAATGATTTATGGCATATTTTGTACTCTATTCTAGATAAAAAAGAATTAGAAAAAGCTTTAAAGAAATTTGTAAAAAGGCATAATCTACCAGGAGAATTTATCAAAGCATTTGAGAAGTTCCCTCCATATAAAAGGGATTATGGAGCCTATTCAGCAAAAGCAATAAAAAAAATATTGCCTTTAATGAGGTTAGGGAAATATTGGTCATGGGATAATATTGATGAAAATACAAAGGACAGGATAGACAAAATATTGACAGGAGAATTTGATGAAAAAATTAGAACTAGAGTAAGAGAGAAGTCTATTCACTTACAAAACAAGCAAGATTTTACAGCTTTGCCAGTATGGCTGAGTACTTACATTATATATGATAGACATTCTGAAGCTAAAGAGATAACCCAATGGGACTCACCTGATGATATTAGGGATTTTCTTCATAATCATTTTAAGCAACATTCTTTAAGAAACCCTATTGTAGAGCAAGTAGTGACTGAAACACTTAGGGTAGTTGAAGATATATGGAAAAAATATGGAAAAGGAGAAGCAAATTTTTTCGATGAAATACATATTGAATTGGGGAGAAACATTAAAAACTCTGCAGAAAAGAGAAAGCAAATAAATAATAGGGTTTTAGAAAATCAAAATACAAATCATAGAATAAAATTAATTTTAGAGGAGTTAAAAAATGAAGGTATTGAAGCTGTAAGACCTTTTTCTCCTAGCCATCAAGAAATATTAAAAATTTATGAAGATGGTATTTATAAAAGTAAAAATGAAATTGACGATGATATTATTAAAATAAGGCGAAATTCTGCCCCATCTAAAAAGGAAATTGAAAAATATAAACTTTGGTTGGGGCAAGGCTATATTTCACCTTATACAGGTAGACCTATTCAATTAACTGAATTATTCACAACTAAATATCAAATCGAGCATATCATTCCTCAATCTAGATTTTTTAATGATAGCTTGTCAAATAAAATTATCTGCGAAGCTGAAGTAAATGAATTAAAGGGAAATAAGACAGCCTATGAGTTCATTAAAGAAAACCCCGGCAGGAAGGTAGAATTAAATCACGGAAAAACTATTCAGCTTTTTTCACTATATGAATATGAGAACCATGTCAAAAGCTTTTTTAAAAATGACTCCAAGAAGAAAGAGTTTTTACTAAGTGAAGATATCCCTGATTCATTTATTGAACGACAATTAAACGACAGCAGATATATTTCTAAATACGTCAGAACGCTATTAAGTAATATTGTTAGGAATAAAGATGAAGAGGAGCCGGTTTCTAAAAATATTGTAACGCTTGCAGGTTCAATTACTGACGTTATGAAACAACATTGGGGTTTAAATGATGTCTGGAATAAATTAATAACACCAAGATTTGAAAGATTAAACGAGCTTACTAATTCAAATCAATTTGGATTTTGGGACAATAAAGACGGAAAAAGAGTATTTCAAATTACATTACCTAAAGAAATTGAAAAGGGTTTTAGTAAAAAAAGAATTGACCATAGACACCATGCTTTAGATGCAATTGTAGTGGCCTCCGTTACTAGGGAGCATGTGAATTATATAACATCTCTTAACACCAAAAGAGAGAATCATGCTTTTGTTAGAAAACTTAGGGAGGTTGAAGAAAAAAATATTCAAAAACGAGATTTTAATGGGGAAAATAAAATTAAAAGAATAACTCGCTATGGAAACTATCATAAACCATGGGATGAATTTAATCAGAATGTAGCTCTATCACTTGAAAAAATAGTAGTGAGTTTCAAACAAAATCTAAGAGTTATCAATAAAGCCACTAATAAGTATCAAAAGTGGACAGAAAAGGATGGTAAAAAGGTGAAAACCATTTGCCAACA
>QNXU01000097.1 GCA_003973485.1 Bacteroidota bacterium
ATCTTCTTTCTTTTTAACTGAAGTAACCTTGAAATATTCGAGAATGCCCTCTGGCAAAAACAACTCAATTAAGCTCTGATCCACTTTGTCTTTTTTTTTGACAAAGTTAATTCTTCAATCCTAAATCCCCAGAATTATTGCTTGATCCATGATTTAGTGATTTTATTTAATGTAAAACTCGTTCTATTCCTCAATATTTCAAAATAACTCTATATTTTATCGTTTAAATGCAATATATAAGCCATCAGTTTGATTAATATAAGGATGTATACAGTGATTTACAGATGTAAGTTTTGGTGGTTTAAAGGAATTGTGGTTGATAGGCTAGTGTATATTTTAATCAGAGATTAAAATCAAGAGATTCCTTTCTTCAAAGGAATGACGCACTGAAAAAAGGAAGTAGGCTTATAATTTCACAAAAAAAAAGAGGCTGATTAATCAGCCTCTTTTTTATTTTCTTGGTTAGTATCCTCTTTATCTTCTTCTTTCTTAGTCTTCTTATCTTCCTTCTTTTTTTTCTTAGACTTAATAAAGAGTGTTTCACTCTTGCCATCATGATCTGCTATGATGGAGTCACCAATTTTTATATTTTCATTCAAGATTTCTTCTGCTACTAAGTCTTCCAAATATTTCTGGATAGCTCTATTCAATGGTCTTGCTCCATATTGCTGGTCATAACCTTTCTTAGATAAGAAATCTTTAGCAGCCTCAGTTAGATCAATATCATAGCCTAAAGACAACATTCTATCAAAAACTTTCTTCAATGAAATGTCGATGATTTTATGTAAATGCTCTCTTTCCAAGCTGTTGAATACGATTACATCATCCAATCTATTTAAAAACTCTGGACTGAATGCTTTCTTCAACGCATTTTGGATTGTCGATTTCATTACCTCATTAGAACTATCTTGTTTTGCCGAGGTAGAAAATCCAATTCCAGCTCCGAAATCTTTCAAGTCACGAACTCCAATGTTGGAAGTCATGATGATAATAGTATTTCTGAAGTCAACTCTTCTTCCTAGTCCATCGGTTAAGATACCATCATCAAGGACTTGTAGTAATAAGTTGAATACGTCTGGGTGAGCTTTTTCAATCTCATCCAAAAGGACAACTGAATAAGGTTTTCTTCTTACTTTTTCAGTCAATTGACCACCTTCTTCATATCCAACATAGCCTGGAGGTGCACCTACCAATCTCGAAACGGAGAATTTCTCCATATATTCACTCATATCTATTCTGATGAGTGCGTCTTCTTTATCGAATAAATAAGTAGAAAGTACTTTTGCCAGCTCAGTTTTACCAACACCAGTCGGGCCTAAGAAAACGAATGAACCAATCGGCTTTTTCGGATCTTTTAAACCAATTCTGGTTCTCTGAATAGCTTTTGAAAGTTTAGCTATAGCTTCATCCTGACCGATTACTTGTCCTTGCAAGTCTTTAGCCATACCTTTTAGCTTAACACTTTCGTTTTGAGCCACTCTTTTGGTTGGCACACCCGTCATCATAGCAATAACTTCAGCAACATTGTCTTCCGTTACAGTATATCGCTTAGCCTTAGTGTCTTCCTCCCATTTTCTCTTTTCTGTTTCTAATTCTTCAATGAGTTTTTTCTCTGTATCTCTAAGTCGAGCAGCCTCTTCATATTTTTGACTTCTGACTACTTGATTTTTTTCCTTCTTGATGTCTTCTATTGAAGCTTCAAGTTTCACAATTGAGTCAGGAACATGAATATTATTTAAATGAACTCTTGCACCCGCTTCATCCATTACATCAATGGCTTTATCAGGTAAAAATCTATCAGAAATATATCGATCACTTAATTTCACACATGATTCTATTGCTTCATCAGTGAAATTAACATTGTGATGCTCTTCGTATTTATCTTTTATGTTCATTAGAATTTCCTTGGTTTCCTCAGGAGTGGTAGCATCTACCATTACCATTTGAAAACGTCTGGCTAATGCACCATCTTTTTCGATATATTGACGATACTCATCTAGAGTAGTGGCACCAATACATTGAATTTCGCCTCTGGCTAATGCTGGTTTGAACATATTACTGGCGTCTAACGAACCTGAAGCGCCACCCGCACCCACTATCGTGTGCAACTCATCAATGAACAAGATCACATTAGGAGATTTCTCCAACTCATTCATTACGGCTTTCATTCTTTCTTCAAACTGACCTCTATATTTAGTTCCAGCAACTAGAGATGCCAAATCTAGTGTCACTACTCTTTTACCAAAAAGAACTCTTGACACTTTTCTTTGAACAATTCTTAATGCTAAACCTTCTGCTATGGCAGTTTTACCAACACCTGGTTCTCCAATTAGAATTGGATTGTTTTTCTTTCTTCTAGAAAGGATTTGCGCTACTCGCTCAATTTCTTTTTCTCGGCCTACTATTGGGTCTAGTTTATCTTCTTCGGCCATTTTAGTTAAATCGCGTCCAAAATTGTCCAATACAGGCGTTTTTGATTTTTCGCTTGTTTTTGAACCACCTGAGCCTGATCCGGTATCTCTTGGCCCACTACCAAAAATTTTACCTGAATCTTCATCGCTATCTTCTGTGTCAGAAGAAGCCATAGGGTTCTGGGTTTGATATTCTAAAAGCTCCTTAATTACATCATAATTCACATCAAATTTCTCCATCACTTGAGATGCAATATTATCTTCATCTCTTAAAATAGATAATAATAAATGTTCAGTACCGATTAACTGGCTTTTAAAAATTTTAGCTTCCAAATAAGTGATTTTTAATACCTTTTCGGATTGCTTTGTCAACGGTATATTGGCTAGATTCTTTACGTTATTCGTAGCGGTTCCTCTTGTGCTTCGTTCTAATTCCCCCCGAAGTTCATCGAGCGAAACGCCAAGCTTTTTCAAAAGACTGATCGCCACGCCTTCCCCTTCTCTTACCATACCTAAAAGTAAGTGCTCTGTACCAATATAGTCATGGCCTAATCTAAGAGCCTCTTCACGGCTCAAAGAAATAACCTCTTTTACTCTGTTTGAAAATTTTGCTTCCATATGCTTACTGCTCGATATTCTAACTTAATGCCCAAAGGCATATTTAAATGTAACTATTATAAAAACTAAATAAAAAACCTAAGGTTTAATTTATTTAAAATTTGATTTCTCAATGATGGTTTTTGCGTTTGGTCCTTCATTCATCAACAAATCTATAATACTAAGATTTGGTTCAAAATTGTTGCCAAAACTCTGACCGTAGGCTGTAGGTTTATAAATTTGATTTAGATTATCAGGTTTTTTAGGGTGTATTAACGACCTGGCATCCATAACGTTTTCCGAAACATTTTTTTTATAACTGCCACTTTCAGTAATTTTTATCTTTTGGTCTGTGATTTTGAGACAGATTGTCAGTAAATCTAAATTTAAATCCCACAAGAATTCATATTTTTTCTCATACAAAGGTAGAAATTCATCAGCAAAAAACTCAAAAAAAGGCGATTTGCCATAACATGTTTGAATGCTTCGCCAATGTTTTTTATTCCATTTTTGATCTGTATCTATTTTGATATCTTTTGATTTAATTTTTTTATTTACACCCTGAAGCGGAACTGTTAGAACTTCAATTTGTTGAGAAGATAATAAATGACATCTGTTTCGGTAAGTTTGCTTCTCGAAAAATTCATGTGCCTCCAGTATCAATTTCTCTTTTCTGCTTAAACTCGAGAAAAATGCTATTGAAGGTAAATACTGAGATTCTATTAAAATGGAAGTATGCATTTAAAAAAGATTCTCCTGATAATTATAAAATAATTTCACCTAATCCTTCTCTAACTATTTCAGCAGGTTCTTTGGTACAATCTATTACAGTAGAAGGACTGTTGTTTCCATATCCACCATCAATTACCACGTCTACCAAATTCTTGAAGTTTTCATAAATTTCCTCTGGGTCTGTTGGGTACTCCACCACATCATCCTCCTTAAGAGAGGTAGTAATTAAAGGATTGCCTAGTGCTTTTACGATAGCAATGGGAATTTTATTATCAGGAATCCTGATGCCGACCGTTTTTTTATTGGCATTTACGATTTTCGGGACATTGCTATTTGCAGGCAGAATAAAAGTAAACGGCCCCGGAAGGTTTTTCTTCATCAACTTAAAGGTTGGTGTAGATAAATTTTTCACATAATCGGAAATATGGCTCATGTCCTCACAAATAAAGGAAAGATTGATTTTTCCAGGCTTAATACCTTTTACCCAACATAATTTGTCAATGGCTTTTCTGTTGGTCAAATCACAACCTAAGCCATAAATAGTATCAGTTGGATAAATAATTACACCCCCATCTTTTAGAATATCCACTATCTGTTGGATTTTCCTTGGGTCGGGATTTTCTTCGAATAATTTGATGAATTCAGCTGCCATATACAATATTAATCAATTTCAACTTAATTAGAATAGTTCAAGCCCAAACAAAATCCTTAAATTTGCATTTTCAATTGAATCAATAAAAAATATATGAAGCAAAATAAATTTCTAATAGGCTTTGTGATAGTGTTTTCTATTCTGATTACCTCCTTTGTTTTCTATTTTTATCAGGTCTTTTTCTCCGAAAATATTTTGGTAGAGCAAGGGGATCAGTTGATTGTAATAGAAGAAGATATGGATTTTCAAGATTTGCAAGATGTCGTTTATGAAAAGGGAATAGTGAATGATATGTTATCTTTCAGTTTTGTAGCAAAGATTTTGGATTATCAGGAAAACATGAAGCCAGGTCTTTATTTGATGAAGAAAGATATGACCAATCTTCAGGCAGTTAGGATGCTTAGAGCCGGAGAGCAAATTCCCACTACCACTACTTTTAATAATGTTAGATTAAAACCCGATTTGGCTGGGAAAATTACAGATAACTTGCAAGCAGACTCTGTTGAATTACATTTCCCGCCCCACCCGAGCACGGTGGTCGCTCTGGCTGCAATTAGTGCTGGTAATGGTTATTGTTCTTATTAATTTATTATCTTT
>QNXU01000294.1 GCA_003973485.1 Bacteroidota bacterium
TCTGGTCCACTTTGACCCCTGATTCGTACTGCTTGATGCAGGATACGATCTGGCTCTCGGTAAACTTGGTTCTCTTCATAATATCTGACTGTTAAAATTAAACTTTTTGTCTAATTCAAACCAGTCCGATTTTTTGGGAGGGTTACATTTAATTCTAATTGTTGGAATGCTTTCGTTTTTGTTTTGCTTCGCAAAAGAAAAATGTAAAGCAAGAGGGTAACAGGCTAACGCCATGTTACAGGTGTATGTTTGTTTTCAAAAAAATTCATTCTCAACATATTATATGGTTTTTAAAAATGATTAAAGGAGAGATGATTGAAATATTTCACGGAAAAATGCCACCAGCCCAATAAAACCCACAAATTTTTCACGAAAAATTGATGAACCATGTAAATTATGATAGTCCTGTTTTTCTATTCCGATAATATATATTCTTGAATTCTTTTATGGAACAGACTAATTTCTTTTTGAAAATCCTCTACAAGTTTGATCATTTCCGGAGTATCTACATCAATTTTTTTTGATGCTTGATTTAAAACTTCTTTTAGGATATTATCCAAGTTTTGGAATTCACTTGGTTTTATGTCAGGAAATAAATGTTTTTTGTGCTTGATAAAGCTGATAAATCTTGTCCTGATAATAAATAAACTATCCTTAGTTTGCTGCCTATTTCCATTTGTAATGGCAAACCAGAAATCATTCAAGTTTTCGGAAACTTCTGCATAAGCTTTTTCCCTTAATTCCCTTTTAAATTTCTTTCTATCATATTCAATATTTGCAGTATTTCTTTTTCCCTCAATTTTGCTTATTTCATAGGCTATAAAAAAAGTGACTAGCAAAGTCATAATGGAAATCAAAGTATTTGTTGTTCCTCCTATATAGCTGGCAAAGCTTGCCCAATCAGAAATGTTTCTGGAAACCGTTTGATTATGAAAATAATATAGAAATAACAAGAGGTTCAGAATAATTAGAACTCCCAATATAATAAAGCCTATCTTAAAATTTTTTATATTCATTATTATGAGGTCAATTTCAATTTCATGCGCGTGCACGTCAATTTTTTGCTAGTAAACTATGTTTTGGTATGACTTGAAAGTTACTTAAAAGAAAGTCAATTTGTGTTTTATTTAATTTATAGTAAGTGCTCTTTCCTTAATGAGTAAATGACTAGCAATTTGTACTGACCAATTTAAAATACTGACTAATCTTTCTTTCAATTCATAGGGATGAATCCAGCAAATTGTCCTAAAACAGTAATCCAACTAGAAATTGATGATATTCCTCCTGCTATATCAATTAGTGACTTAATCGCAAATTTTGGCTTTTTACTCACCTTTAGACTTTCCTCAATTTCATTTAAACATTCAATAATATCTTCTAAGGTCGCCTTTTCAATTGATTCATCAGTTGCAATTATTTCTCTAATTTTTTCAACGGCTTGATTTGCTGCTGAATAATTTTGATTTATTGAAATGTTATTAGATTGATTGATAAAATTCGTGTTAGGGCTATTCACCACAGAAATTCTGTAATTATTTGTTATAATCGAATGGCCTGAATAAGAGTATGAATCTTCCTCACAATAGTCAATTCCATAACTTGTGAGTTCCGCTGAGCAATCATTATTTTGAAAAATTGTCTTAACATATCCATCATCTTTTAATCTATGTGCAAGTTTATTTAGCTCCAAATTTGAATCAAGAGGTATACTAAGAGTTTGACAAATCCATTTTATTGAATAGTACTTTCCATCGTTTTTGTACTTATAGAGTTCTTTCAGTATAAGGTCAAGCTTCTCAGATTGTTTCATAAAAATATTTTTGGTAATTTCTTTCTGTGAATCATTGTTTTCTGGAGCAAATTCTTCATTTGCTTCTTCTGGCTCATCTTCTATTTGTCTTAAATAGTTCAGCCCTGAGTTAGTAATGAGAAGCATTCCAAGACCTAATGAAGATGTTGCATGTCCATCTCCGATTAACTCTATCATTATTCTTTCAGTTTCTTGTTCGGTCAATCCAAGAGATTTTCCAAATTCTCTTGGGTTTATACTAACAGATAGGGGGCCGGAAGGAGAATACTCAAATGCCAATTCATAAGCTTTTCTCAAGAAGTTATTTTTTTGGCGAAGTTGTAGTTTTAAATTCATTTTGTTCTCTTTACTCTGAAGAGGAATTATTTTTTGGAATTAGATGCTCAATATTTTGAAAAAAGAATTCACCTACTATCTGATTTCTTGTTTCCTTATCTATCACTCTAACAGGAATATTATATTTATTTCCAATCCAAGCTGTTGAACTTTCACCATTTAGGAGTCGTTCAGTGAGGTTATCGATCAGAGATTTTGTTTGATTAGGGTTTTCAAAAATGAATTGTTCAATCTTTACTGTTGCAGTTGCCCTTTTAAGGCAAAATTTATAATATTCATATTGTCTACTGCTGAACACTGGGTCATGATCTATTCGAGTATATGTGCCTTGAAGGACTGTAATATTTCTCCTTTTAAACCCATCGATAAGTTCATCTACAAATATCTGGGCTTCTTGGTTTGATTGCGCCGTCAATGTTGTCACTAGATGGATTAAAGCATTATAGGTTTTATCTTCAAATCTAACGTCCAATAAGTATTCCATTTTAATGATTGCAAAAGTTAAAGTGGTGGTTCTGGGTTTGGTTTTGTTGTAACTGGAAGTTACATAAAAAACACAAATTGGTTGGAGGGGCACAGGTTGGATAGAACTTTAGATGCTATTTTTTTAGTTCCATTGAATCTATACAAATTTATTTTCCTACCAATCAATTTTAGATTGCTTTCGTTTTTGTTTTGCTCCGCAAAAGAAAAAGGTGAAGCAAGAGGATAGCACGCTGGCGCGATGCTATTGATTCATTTTCCTTCGGAAAAGCTCATTTTTAGGGAGATTTTCGGAAATCTTCATTAATGGCATTTATAGCATTTTTGATGGAAAAATCCTCTCAGCCCAGTAAAATCAATGAATTTTTAATGGAAAAATGGTTGTTTGGAGTCTAGTGTGCGCGTATAATGGACCTATTTTTTTTTGCAATTTAATTTATCGGCCATTCTCCCATTTTTGGTGAAAAAATCCTCTCAGCCCAGTAAAATCAATGAATTTTTGGTGAAAAAATAATTGTTGGGTGTTTGAGTAGATTTCGAATTGTCTCCAATCTTTTGACCGTCAAAATTTTAGGATTGATGCAGTTTTTAGCCTAAAAACGCGTTTAGCCCAGTAAAATCAAGTGATTTTTAGCGTAAAAATCATAAAAACACCTGATTATTTAAGAGGAAAATGCTTTTACTTTTCGTTAATCATTCATCTTCTTTAGCAGTCTTTTCCTCCCGATAAAATAGGTTCAAATGGTCCATCAAGGCCTCTTCCCCAACTGGCATCAATCGGTTGGCTATGGTCATAGCCTGATGGATGAATTCCTCTTCGTTCCTGTCCATTACATCGTCAGAGCCAAGATCGGGGTTTATTGCCCTCATGGAAAGATATATCAATGCGCGAACGGTCAACAACAGATCGGCATGACCGTCAAGGTAAAAGAAAGTGGGTTGGAACTTTTCCTTGAACCAAGGATGTGGCACCAAGGTAGGGGAATGGTCATTTGAGTGAAGTCTCAAATCCTTTATGAGCTTTTCTTCGTTCGGATTCATATCAATTTATTTATTCGGCTATGGATGTTTGTTGTTCCGATAGCAGTTTTCTGGCCTTGTCCAAGAATTCCATTTCATCATGAGGTATCAAATCCAGTATATATCCCAGAACCTCGCTTACATTGTGGTGGGGCTGGGGGACAATGCGGGTTGGGATATTTTCGGTTTCCAATGCAAGAATGCAGACCTTTATCAGGTTGGAAATCATAAAAGAGGTTTCACAATATCCCTCGGTTATGAGTTCCGTGCTGTACAATCCCTTTTCTGGGATATAGGGTTTCAAGGCATGGAAATGCATTTTCTCCAGTTCCTTCAGTTGACCAATCATTGAGTCTTCATTATTGTTCCCTACGTTCTCGGTTACTTTCGGGAATGCTTTCTCAAAATCCTTTCCGATTCTGTCAATTTGGTCTTTGCACTGATCAAGGTGTCTAAGGAAAATGGATTCCACTTCTTGGATGAAATCCTTCATTTGTGTTTGTATGGTGTTGGTCTGCGCTTTTGTGATCTCGAACTCATTGCCATATCGGGCAACGCTATAGGCATGTTCCAACAAGAGCAACAGTTCATTGTCGTTCGGTTCAGAAGGTTCCATAAAAGGTTGGAGGGTGGGAAAGAATTGTTTGCAATAGTTGATATGGCTGATAATACTGTGGGTCACCATGCTCCTTCCTATAAACATCTGCTCAATGAACCTGAATGAAAGTTCAAAGGCCTGGTGCATGTTGAAAGTGGCAATGGCATAATCCCCTTCCTTGATCAAGAGGTCCGCAGTATTGGCAAAGGCATTTACTTTTGCCAATTCCGATTTATAATAGCGAGCTGCCCTCTTCATGAGGGTCTCGTATGCCATTGTTGAATAATCCATGATGTTCTCT
This sequence comes from Bacteroidota bacterium, assembly GCA_003973485.1. Classification (GTDB taxonomy): domain Bacteria; phylum Bacteroidota; class Bacteroidia; order Cytophagales; family Cyclobacteriaceae; genus Marivirga. Next base: position 4,549 of record QNXU01000294.1, read on the forward strand.
CCCTCTGGATGGGCGAAGACGGTTTTCCCGAGGCAGCAATGTTCCAAGAAATAGAGCGAACCCCTTTCAAGGCCTATTTCGGATTGGTTCTCCGTGTAGACCCTTATCCTGAAATCAGGGTGCTTCTTCCCTTTTTTTGCGACCAATGAACGGATTTCATTGGGGAGAGGGTCATTATTTACATCCACAAAAAGGGTGAGGAAATAATATTCAGTATCTCCTTCATTTTGTTTACTGGACAGAAAAGCTCTGTCGATGGTAATGATGTTCAGGATGCTGTCAAGCAATTCAGACAGTTCTTCCGATTTTTCAAAGTTTTCCGGTATGTTTGTGCCATGTGTCATGAGAATGTGGTTAAAAGGATTCGAGAATCACTGGCCATATTAAGGCCACATTTCTGAGTACCCCAC
>QNXU01000295.1 GCA_003973485.1 Bacteroidota bacterium
TGCCAATTCAATCGACATAGGATCTGTCGGTACTTCAGCCGTTCCAATTTTTGAAACCACGGATTCTACTTCCGGGAAATTATCCAGTAAAATGCGTTCAGCTTAGGTGCTAGTAGCTATACTTTGTTCCAATGAAGAACCTGGAGGAAGTGTCATTTGCATGGCTAAATCTCCTTCTTCTAGCTGTGGAATAAATTCTGAACCCATTCGACTAAAAATAAATAGAGCAGCCGCTAATAAAATCACTGATAAAGAAATTGTGACCTTTGGATTCCGTAGGGAAGAATTTAAAACCGGTTTATAGGCTGCTTTTAATTTGCTCATCACTTTATCAGCGAAAGTGACTCTTTCTTTTATGTTTTTCTTGAGAAATAGAGCCGTCATCATAGGTACATAAGTCATAGAAAGGATCATGGCGCCCAAAATGGCAAAGCTAACGGTCTGCGCCATAGGTCTAAAAGTTTTACCTTCTATACCTGTAAGGGATAAAATAGGTAGAAATACCACCAAAATAATCAAGACTCCAAAAGCAGCAGATTTGTAGATTTTTTGTGAAGCATTGATCACGATATCATCCATTTCCGATTGACTCAATTGCTTGCCAATATGGACAGTGAAGAGAATATGCAGGATGCTTTCTACAATAATCACAGCACCATCCACTACTATTCCGAAATCGATAGCTCCCAGTGACATCAGGTTAGCGGAAACATCAAAAATGTTCATCATAATGAAAGCAAAAAGCAAGGATAGCGGAATAATGGAAGCCACAATCAAACCTGCTCTGAAGTTTCCTAAAAGGAGAATAAGTACCAAAATTACTATTAATCCACCTTCCAATAAATTAGTTTTTACGGTATTGATTGCTCTGCCAACTAAATCAGATCTGTCTAGATATGGTTTAATTTTTACGCCTTCTGGCAATGATTTCTGTACTTCCGCCACTCTTTCGTTGACCAATTCCAGAGTTTCTGATGAATTGGCACCCTTTAGCATTAAAGTAATACCTCCAACAGCCTCTCCTTTTCCATCTTTGGTCATGGCGCCAAATCTTTTCGCATTGCCAAATTGTACCGTACCAATATCCTTTATAAAAACAGGCGCTTTTTCATCATGCTTTAATAAGGTGTTTCGGATGTCATCTAAATTCATCATCATGCCTTCCGTTCTTACGTAATAAGCATTCTGATTTTTTTCAATATAACTACCTCCGGAATTTTCATTATTGGCATTTAATGCTTCAATAATTTCCTGAAAACTCACTTTATGTTGCGCCATTAGTGTTGGATTAACAGCCACCTCGTATTGTTTTAGATAGCCACCAAAGGAACTCACTTCTACTATCCCTTTTATACCAGATAGCTGTCTTTTCACTATCCAATCCTGAATAGTTCGGAGTTCCATTGCGGAATATTCTCCTTCATGACCCTCATCCACTTCTAAAGTGTATTGATAGATTTCACCCAATCCTGTGGTGATCGGCATCAATTCTGGAGCTCCTAATTTAGATGGAATTTCATCACTCACAATAGTGATTTGCTCTTGCACATATTGCCGAGTATCCAGAACAGGAACGCTTTCCTTAAAAACAATGGTAACTACCGAAAGTCCGTATTTTGAAATCGAGCGTATCTCTTCCACCATGGGAATATTGGCCATGGAAATTTCAATGGGGTAGGTGATAAATTGCTCCACTTCTTGTGCGGATAAAGATGGACTTACTGTCACTACCTGTACTTGATTATTGGTAATGTCAGGAACAGCATTGATGGTTAGCTGCCCCATTGAATAAATACCGCCTGCAATTAAGGCGATGACTCCAAAGAACACAATCAGCTTGTTCTTTATGGAGAAAGAAATAATTTTTTGAAACATGAAAATGTCATTTACTTAAGATTTTGAAATAGATTAACCGATTTCTTAAGCAAATAGGGGAGGTCCTCTGTAAGTAAAGGAATTATTGAATTGAATTTGAATTGCACCAATGGTTCTTGGTGGAAAAAGTGATTGATTTTCTGTTGTTTGAGCTAAATTAGGTTTTAAAACATTAAAGATTAAATCCTGTGCTCTAACTTGTATTTTAGCTACTGCTTTTTTCTCTGCAATTACAGATTTACTTTTCTGAAAATTCTCAAGATGATTAGCAACTAAATTAAGGTGAAAACCGACTTTGAGTAAATCTATAGGAGATTTAACAGGCTCTTTTTGAAGAATTTCCTTTAGATTAAATCCATCAGTGCTGTGATGGTGAGGCACAAAGCTATGCAACAGCAAAATGCTTACTGACAAACTAATGAGCGCTATGCCGAAAATTCTTTTCATTTTGGCAAAGATAGGAAAAATTGATGATTGATAAAGTGATAAGTGTTACATCTGAAATTTGTAGAGAGGTGATAGTATTTTCCACTTGCGGGATGCTAGCAGACAAACTAGTTAAGTTAAGAAATAATACCTTGAAAAGCGGAAGATAAATTACGGATTAAGAATAAGAAAGCTTAACATCTTTTCCAGTTAAATGTAACAATTTAACGGCTTACATTTTGTAATTATTATAGGCCCGAAGGGCTGAAATATCATAAGGTAGGGTGAAGCCCTACCTAAAAAAGCAAGATAAAAGAGCCCTGAAAGGACGACATATCATAACACAGGGTGTAGCCCTGTGATAATACAAGCGAGCTCCAGAGCCCTGAAAGGGCGAAATATTACGCCCTTTCAGGACTAAAAGGAGAAAAATATAAGGAGCTTATTTAATGCCATGAAATTAGAAAAATAGGATCTTATAAAAAAGATTGACTTAACGACATTGCGCAAGTAGAAGTTTAAATGTTAGAATAACATCTTATAGATCCTATCTCCAGCATCTTGCTTGTGATCATTACTGGATGCCTCTGGCACGGAATACAACAGCTTGTTTTAGGAACAAAAGGTACATTTTATAGCTAAGACCCGCCTGAGGCGGCAGTAGTTTCCACTAGCCAGAGGCTAGCGGAAGCATATACCTTCAAATATTAGCCCAAATTCTTCAAACTTTCCTCCAAAGTCTTAATCTTAGCCTCTGCATCTGCTTGCTTTTTCTTTTCCATTTCTACTACCTGAGCAGGAGCATTGCTTACAAAACGCTCATTCTCCAATTTCTTTTTTACGCTCTGTAAAAAGCCTTTCGTATAATCTAACTCCTTTTGGATTTCCTTTTTTTCTTTCTCTACATCAATAGTGCCTTCCATCGGAATAAAGCATTCATCAGATCCAATGAAAAAGCTTACCGCTTGATCGATTTTATCATTGGTAAATGCCAATTCATCAATATTAGCTAATTTATCTATCACCGAAATATATTCTTGATAAATCATTTCGCTTTTGGTCTTCACATGCAATGTAAGTGCCTCTTTAGGTGAAATTCCTTTAGAAGCTCTGATATTTCTGATTTGGGAAACCAACTCAAAGGCTACTTTTGCATCATGTAAAATGGCTTTATCATAATCTTTCTCTATCGGCCAATGATTCACGATTACACAATCTTTCTCTTCTCTATCAGTAATTTGATGCCAAATTTCTTCTGTTAGGAATGGCATAAATGGATGAAGAATAGTTAAAATATCTTCAAAGAAAGTGATAGTTGCCTCATAGGTATCTTTGTCAATAGTTTCTCCATAAGGAGGTTTTACCAATTCCAGATAATAGGAGCAGAAATCATCCCATATCAATTTGTAGTTGGTCATTAAAGCATCAGAGATTCGGAATTTACTGAAATGGTCATTGATTTCCCTTAAAGCATCTTGGAAACGAGCTTCAAACCAATCACGGGCTTTCATAGCCTCAATTGGCGTATCATGTTCCTTTACTTCCAGTCCTTCTACTAATCGGTAAGCATTCCAGATTTTATTACCAAAATTCCAGCCTTGTTCACACAGCTTTTCTTCAAATAATAAATCATTTCCCGCGGCCGCAGAAAGCAATAACCCAATACGAACGCCATCAGCTCCGTGCTTATCAATTAATCCTAAAGCATCAGGAGAATTGCCCAATTGCTTGGACATTTTTCTGCCTTTATCGTCCCTTACGATTCCAGTCAGATATACATTTTTAAAAGGGAGTTCTCCTTTAAATTCATATCCAGCTATAATCATTCTAGCTACCCAGAAGAATAAAATATCTGGCCCCGTTACCAAATCATTAGTAGGGTAGTAGTAATTAAAATCTTCATTATCAGGGTCTTTAAAGCCATCAAAAACAGAAATTGGCCATAACCAAGAGCTAAACCAAGTGTCTAAAACATCTTCATCCTGATTTAAATCCTCCGCTTTTAAATCCTGATTTCCGGTTTTTTCTTTTGCTAATTTTAATGCCTCTTCAGCATTTTGAGCCACCACAAAATCTCCATTTGGCATAAAATAAGCCGGGATTCTTTGTCCCCACCATAACTGCCGGGAAATACACCAATCACGAACGTTTTCCATCCAGTGTTTGTAGGTATTCTTGAATTTTGGTGGAATCAGCTTGATGTTGTCGTTCATGACGTTTTCATAAGCTGGCTTCACCAATTCTTCCATTTTCACAAACCATTGTGTGGAAAGCTTAGGTTCTATTACTGCATTAGTTCTTTCAGAGTGACCAACATTATTTGTATAGTCTTCTTCTTTTTCTAATTGATCTTTTTCCTTTAAAAGCTTGGCGATTTTCTTTCTGGCTACAAATCGATCTTCGCCTACTAAAATCTGCGCTTTATCATTCAGTTTACCATTATCGTCAATGATGTCAATTACTTCCAGATTATGGCGCAGTCCTATTTCATGGTCATTAATATCATGGGCAGGAGTAACTTTCAGGCAACCCGTTCCAAATTCCATATCCACATAATCATCCTCAATAATTGGAATGGCTTTATCAATCAGTGGAATAATGGCTTTTTTGCCTTTCAAATGAGTAAAGCGATCGTCATTAGGATTAATACAAATTGC